>JAJYAH010000287.1 GCA_021779635.1 Pseudomonadota bacterium
GTCGGAGGGATCAAGCCGCCGGACAGCCGCACGTGCAACTTGTCGCCCGTCGCCTGAATCGGCGCCGCGCTAATCCGCAAGTCCCAGGACAAACGCCAAGGCAATTCCGAGCCGAGCCATGTCTTGATCGCCGAGGCGCCCGATCTTCTCGCCGATCCGTTCGCGTCTTACGGTGACCGGCTTGTCGGCCATCACCTGCGATCTAAGCCGCAATCCATTTTCGGGCTTTGGCTCAACGGTGACGCGAAAATCTGGAGCGTCTGCCAGCTCGGAGGTCAACTGGCAAAGCACTACAGAGGCATGGCTCTCCGGAAAGGCGTCAGTCTGCACGATAACCGCCGGACGGGGCTTGCCGTGGTCACCCGCCGCGGCAACAGTCACAACGTCACCGCGTTGCATCTGCGTCAAACTCGGAGACCGACTCGATCCACTGCAGCGCTTCGCGTTCGCGATCAGGGTCGAGACTGGCGACCTGCTTCGCAACCCGTCGTCGCACCGCCCGCGAGCGGGCATCGGCCACCACGAGACGCAGTTCGCGCAGGCCCCGCGCGCGCCTCCGCTGCCGCATCATCTTCATCCTCTCGGCTGGCGCGGTCATTGGATTTCTCCTTCCGTAACGCGTTACAATGTAACGCGTTACAAGCCGGAAGGCAAGGGTCAGGACTCTCCCAGGCGCCCCAGGCGAGGCCGAAAGCCGCCTGAGTCGCTACAGCCCATCCGCGAACCCTGAGTCCCGCCTCAACGCACCACAAACACCAGCTTGCCGCGAAAGTGGCGGGACTCGCTGACCCGGTGCGCGGCCGCGGCTTCGCTGAGCTTATAGCGCGTCACTTCCGGGGGACGGACGGCCCCGGCCGCAACCAGCGCCACGATGCGCTCGAGATGCGGCCGGTCGCGTCCGACGCTCGGCCGCAAGGCCACGACGTCGCTGCGCTCCGGCTTTGGCGCCTGGGCGCCGGAGGCAATGAAGGCCGCGCGGCCGCCCAGCTTCAGCACCGCGAATGACCGCTGCGCGACGTCGCCGCCGACGGTATCGAACACGGCGTCGCAGTCTTTCACCACTTTGGTGAAATCCACCGCGTTGTAATCGATGATCGCGTCGGCGCCGATGTCGCGCAAGTAATCATGGTTCGCAGCACTTGCGGTGGTGACCACGCGAGCCCCCAGATGTTTCGCCAGCTGGATGGCAAAGCTCGCGACACCGCCCGCGCCGCCCTGGATCAGGATGGTCTCGCCCGCCTTCAGTTTCAGGGTGTCCTCGATGGCGCAAATCGCGGTCAGCCCGGTCAGCGCCAGGGCCGCGGCATCGACATGCGACAGGCGATCGGTTTTTTTGGCGACGATCGCCGCCTTGACCGCGATCTTCTCGGCATAAGCGCCCTCCTGGCCGACGTCGCAGACGCCGAACACCTCATCGCCGACACGCAAATCCGTGACGCCTTCCCCGAGCGCGGCAACGACGCCGGAGAAATCCCGTCCGAGAATGTAGGGAAACCGGGAAATCGGGTTCGACTTGCCCTCACGCACCTTCCAGTCCGCGCCATTGACGCTGGCGGCGACGATATCGACCACGACCTCGCCCGCTACAGCCACGGGATCCGGCATCTCGCCGAATTGCAGGACTTCCGGCCCGCCGTGCCGTTCGATGAAGGCAGCTTTCATGTGGGGATCCTTGTTTTCTCTTGTTCTGACGGATCAGGCTCACATGTTTGATGGACGCATTCAATGCGGCGATGGTATCGGGGCGGGTGCGCGCAGAGAAAAAATTCTGCTGTGCGATCAAGCTGATTTGGGTCGTCCAGCCCCTCTTGCAAAAATATTCCGGTTCTCTTTTGACCCAAATCACTTCTACATCTCTCGCCATCCCGGCCCGCATGAGGGGCGTTTCGCGATCGTCACGGACGTTGGGCAGGGATGCGATGGACGCAGGCGGTGCCAAAGACGAGAGCACTACCTTGCGGACGGCGAAGTCGTGTGGTCCTGACGCCCCGACGCTGGCGTCAAGTGTCGCGGAAGTATCCGCGAGACGATGGTGGCAACAAAGCCCGGTCACCAGGGAGAGCTCGAAGCAGCCGTTAAAACCGTTCGCGTGCGGGAATGCCGGGTGATTCCGGTGCGACCGTGGTGACTAACGCGTGTGCTTTCTACACTTGCGCACGCGGCTGCGGGTGCATCGGGCACCCGGCATTCCCCACGCCCTCTGTGTTCAGAAGGCGGGACTTTTAAGCAAAACCCGGGCGCTATCCGCGCCGCGGGATCGCGGAGGCGTATCTTGACGTTATGGCTGTTTGAAAAGTGAAATCGTTGAGCGGATGCGCCCGTGGAGCTGGCGCGGATTGAGTTAATTTTCGTCATTCCGGGATGCGCCTCTTGGCGCAGGCCCGGAATGACGAGAGATATGATCGGAAAGATCCTGACGGCAGCGCGCGAGCGCACCCCCTCACAGCTTCTCCTGACCGGCCGGCGGCTGGTTCTCGTGCCCGGCCGGGGAGTCATGCTGTTGCTGCTGCTGCCGCGCCTGCTCCTTGGCGTGATGGCGTCCGTAGGCACAGCCGGCGATCGCGCCAAGCACCGCGTGATGGCCGGCATAGTGACCGGCAACGCCGCCGACCACCGCGCCTTTCAGGCAGCCCCTGGCGTCGGCCGTGTTCGCTGATAGCGCGAAGGCGGCGACGGCGAGCAATGTGGCGATCGTTTTCATGACGGCAAATCCTCTTCAAATGGCCTGATCGATGCGGCGTGACGGCACGAACACGGTTGGTTAATCGCAGGCCGGCGATCCCGTTCCATCGGCGGTTCGCGCCCCACACTTAGGGAGACGCGCCGGCCGTTCAAGGCCACTGCCTCCGGTGCAACAATAACGGGCCAGCGGCGATGATCGATCGACGGTCTTGCAGTCTTCGCCGCTGCATACAAATCGCAGCGGGTTTGCTATTCGTACGTCGCGCCGAATCTTTTCAACCGGGCGCCAGGAGAGATCGCCATGGCCAAGGGTCAGATGCGCAGCAACAAGGAAAAGAAGAAACCGAAGGCAGACAAGAACCTCAAGAAGGGCGGCGCCGCGCCGGTCAATCCGTTCGCGAGCGGCAAGCCCGCCGCCGGTCAAAGCCCCAACAGCAAGAAGAACTGACGTCAGGTTTTACCGGCTCTGCCAGGCGGGGCGCAGGCGCCCCGGAATCCGCCGTGACGGCGTTGCCGGCGAGCGCATTGCCGCAACCGTGACGCGAACGACCGGCGATCCCTGCCAATTCGCCGCCGTGCGCCAAAAGCCCGGCTCGCGCTGATCCGGCCCGACCGCCAGGACAGGATTTCCGTGCCGATCGCCGGAAACGCATCTCGCGGTTGCGAACCGCTTTCAATCTCGCGACACCAACAGGCAGCGTCAGTTTTGCCGATTGATCCCCGCGCAATTCGGTTCACTATGCGGCCGACAATGCGAGTCGGGCCTAACACCGGCGGAGAAGAAAATGGTTGATGGTCTGCATCGGCAGCGCGTGCTGAATTTTCTCGAGATGTTCTATGCCGGCGACATCGAGGGCGCCCTGTCCCGCTGCACCGATGACGTCGAGTTCTTCGCCAACGCGCCGATCGATATCCTGCCGCATATGGGCCACCACCGCGGCAAGGACGAACTCAGGGCGATGTGGCAAACCGTCCACGCCCGCTATTCCAACATGCGCTATGAAGTGCCGATCCTCGTTGCCGAGGACGACAAGGTCGCGGCGAATATTCGCGTGTTCTTCCGCAAGAGCAGCAACGACCGGGTCGTGCAATTCGATATTGCGGCGTTCTATACCTTTCGTGACGGCCGTATCGCGGAGATTCGCGAGATCATGGATACCTTCGACCTGGTTCAGCAGGTTCTGGAACGCGACGTCATCGCGGACCTGATCGGCAAATTCCACGAGGTATAGCCGGCAACGCCGTTCCGGGGCGCCTCGGCGCGGAATGACCTCGCCGGACATTGCTTTCATCAACGCCTTGAACCTCGCCGCGGCTGGCTGCGACCAATCACGGGGTCTCGCGGATATCGACAGGCGAAAATACATCCATGAAAATCGCGTTGCTGGCGTTACTGGGTCTGATGCTGGGCGCGCTGGGCGGTGCCGCGCTCGGCGTCGGCGCCGGGCTTGCCTGGGTCGAAATCTTCAAGACCAGCAGCTTTGAAGGATATAGCGGCATGCTGGTGTTCTTTACCTTCATGCCGCTGGGTGCGGCGATCGGCGGGCTCGGCGGAGCGCTGCTGTTCGGCGTGATCGCGATCCGCGATGCCGAAATCGCCCTCGAGCGGGAGCCCGCGCGCCGGCGCGACCGCTGAAGGCTTCCCCGTTCCGATTGAATCGGAACGGACGCGTTTTCCCATTTGGCTGGAAAACACTGCGCTCCCCGCCTGCATTTGTGCAATGCAAAAATGCAGATTGAATTTCGGTCAAATGCCCCTATTTGAGGCTTCAAACATCGTCCGCAGAATTCAAGGCGCGGCGTCGCCAATGACGCCCATCAGAGCCGTCTGCTGATTTGCAAATCCAGTCCAGGAATTCATCATGACAGAGCATAGTCTCTGGCGCTTTTCACGCGCGTTGCATCGCGCGATCAACGAACGCCAGCCCGAAGACCTCGAACCCCTGCTCGACGAGGATGTCGATTGGGCGGTCTATGGACCGATCGACATGTTTCCCTTTCTCGGCGCACGCCGCGGCAAGGCCGCCGTGCTCGAGGTCATCAGGCAGATCGCGGAAAATGTCCGGGTTCACCGTTTCGACCGCGAGTCGATCATGCTGGGCGTGGATTCCGCCTCCTCGATGATGCGCTATTCGCTGACCGCGCTCGACTCCAACAAGCCGATCAGCCTGCGGCTCGCGCACTTCGCGCAATTCAAGGCCGGCCGGCTGCTCAGCATCCGCGTTCTCGTCGACACCTTCGATCTCGTCGAGCAGGCGCTCGGGCGTCCGATCCACCTGCCCAGAATCGCGTCATAATCATCACCGCCCGCCGCGTGGCGCCGGCGGTCTTCCGTCGCCAGGGGCCGCCCATCGTCGAGGCGTTCGGCTGATCGCGCGAAAGATCGAGCATTGCCGCATATTGGCCGCGATGCGGTCAAAATCAGCAGCACTGATGCCGTTACTTAACTTTCGTCGTGCGGGGGACATCCGCGCTCGCATCACACGCGAAACAGGGGAACAGCCGATGAATGTCACGCGTTCTGAAAAAGTTGAATCAACTGAAGTGGACAGCAATCTCGCCGCGGTCTCGGAGGTCGAGGCCGGCATCCGCGATTTCGTCCGCAACGACGTCGCCTATCTGCGCCGTCCGGCGCCGGGCCTGCTGAGCAGCGCCGAGACGGCGCTCGAGCCCAATCACGAAACCACCGTCAACAACGTCAACTCGCTGATCCAGCGCGTCGCCGGCACCTCGCTCACGGAAATCGAGAACCTGATTGCCGAACTCGAAAGCCTGCGCGACCTGCTGCATGCCGAAGGTCAGCGGGTGCAGCGCGAAATCTCCGGCTATGCCCAGCTGAGCCAGGCCGCGATGAAATCGACGCGCATGATCGCCGATAACGTGACGCAGTGGAAACGCGCCGCCGAAGGCCTTCGCAACAGCTGATTGTCGGGGTCTTTCCCGACTTCGATGGCCGCCGCCTGCCCTTCATCGGGGCAGCGCGGCGGTTTCGTTTCGGCTGGCATGCCCTTGATCTTGCCCGGTTTTGGGCCCGCCAGGCTTTGAACTTTACCGCACTCGTTGAACTTCCCGGACCCGGGCCGCGACCAAGAGCAGGCGCCGGGACGCAGCGGCGGCTCTTTCCCGGGAATCTTCATGAAGACGATCCGGCCGGACAATACCGATCCGATTCCGTTGCGGCCCTCGCCTCACCGGATGGGTACCATCATGCTCCGGTTTGCCGGACTGTTGTTGCTGGCGATAGTGGTGCTGGCGCTGGTCTGGAGCCGTTGATCGCCAGTGCCTTTTTGCGCGCGATTCGGTCGTTATGGTTAGCGGATGGTGACCTAACGGTCGGCGATCGGGGCTGCTTCGAGCGAATAGGCGCCGTCCGCATAACCCTTCACCACCATTCCGGTGGCCAGCATCACCGCCAGCGTCACAGTTGCGAAGATAAAGCCCACCAATTTCAAGCCGCCGCGGTCTACCATGGTCGTCCCCTGCCAAATGTCCCGTTGTTCTATTTGACGGGCACAAGGTTCAAAATCTGTTATCAAAAAATTGTTCCATTTGCCGTGACGCACGCTTCAGGCGCCGGCGCTCCGTCGGGGCACGAAGGCCGTCGCCAGCAGCGAAAACACCATGTCGCCGCGCTGGTTGGTGCCGGTGTTGCGGGCCTGCGCGATGCCCCATTCGGGCCGCTTCTCCGACGACCGCAGCGTTTCGATCTCGCTGGCAAAATGGATGGTGTCGCCCGCCAGCACCGGCTTGATCCACCGCAGCTCGCGAAAACCCGGTGACGGTCCCCAGACCGCGACCTTCTCGCCGCGCGCGGCGGCCTCCTTCGACTGACGCTGGCCGTCGGCCACCAGCAGCTTCATGCAGACCGAGCCGACATGCCAGCCCGATGCCGCGAGGCCGCCGAACAACGATCTGCGGCCTTCCTCTTCATCGAGATGAAAGCGTTGCGGATCGAATTGCGCCGCGAATTTCTTGATCAGCTCGGCGGTGAAGGTAAACGATCCGAGCTCGCGACGCTGCCCGATCTCAAGGTCCTCGAAGAAACGCATAAGCTCGCCTACCCCGCCGCGACATCAGTGCGGCGCTGCACGATGATCGGCGAGACCATTTCGCACAACGCCTGCCCCGCCGCGTTGCGGACGATGCCCTTGAACGTGACAATTCCGGTGTCGGGACGGCTGCGGGAAACCCTTGCCTCCGTCACATCGATATCGAGCGTGAGATCGTCGCCCGGCCGCAACGGCGCCAGCCAGCGCACTTCGTTGACACCCGGCGAGCCCAGCGACGCGGTGCGGCCGATATAGGCGTCGAACATCATGCGCATCATGATCGAGCAGATATGCCAACCCGAACCCGAGAGGCCCTTCAGCATCGACCGCGACGCCGCCTCTTCGTCGAGATGCATCGGCTGCGGATCGAACTCGGCGGCGAACGCAAGTATTTCTTCGCGCGTGACGCGGCGCGGGCCGAATGTGCCGAAATGGCCGGGCGGAAAATCTTCGAAGGTGAGCGTCATGGATGGGGATAGTTGGAAGGAGGCCCGATTGTGGCCGTTATTTGCAGCAATCTCAAGCCGCCCACGCGCATGGCTCTTTCTCCACCGGCGGGCACCGCCCTTCGGTACGCGCCCCTGATCTTGCCCGCGACGACATTCGGAGCTAGGCCGTGAGCTGTAGCAGCCGGGTTTGGACGTAACTCATATTCGACTTGCCGGGAGAATGACCGATGTTTGAATTTCGGGATTTGTTTCAGTGGGACCGTTTCATCACGCCCACCATCATCAAGACGTTCTACTGGCTGGTCATCGCGTTGATTGTGCTGTTCGGAATTGCCGGCGTCTTTAACAGCCTGGCCACGATGGCGGTTAGCCCGTTCGGCGGATTCATTCTGTTGCTGTCCTCGATCGCCAGCGTGGTGGTCGGCATCATCTTTTCGCGCATCGCCGCGGAATTCATCCTGATCGTATTTCGTATCAACGAGCATCTCGGCGCGATCCGCGACCAGGGAGCGGGGCATTAATTGTTGAACCGGAAATGCATGACGTCGCCGTCGGCGACGACATATTCCTTGCCCTCGAGCCGCAGCTTGCCGGCGTCGCGGGCGCCGGCCTCGCCGCCGAGGGCGACGTAATCGGCATACGCGATGGTTTCGGCACGAATGAAGCCCTTTTCGAAATCGGTATGGATCACACCGGCGGCGGCGGGCGCCCTGGTGCCGCGGTTGATGGTCCAGGCGCGCGCCTCCTTCGGACCGACGGTGAAATAGGTGATGAGGTCGAGCAACCGGTAGCCGGCGCGAATCAGGCGATCGAGCCCGGCTTCCTCCAGCCCGAGAGTGTCGAGAAATTCCGCCCTTTCTTCGCGCGACAGTGTCGCGATTTCCGATTCGATCTTGGCGGAGATCACCACGGCGAGCGCGCCTTCCTTCTTGGCGTGTTCGGCAACAAGCTTGGAGAAATCGTTGCCCTCGGCGGCCGAGCCCTCCTCGACGTTGCACACGTAGAGCACCGGCTTGGAGGTCAGTAATCCGAAAATGCCGAAGGCGCGCTCT
>JAJYAH010000288.1:0-6169 GCA_021779635.1 Pseudomonadota bacterium
TCGGCTTCCTGCTCGGCGCCATCGTCGCGCCGCCGGACGTGGTGGCGCCGCTGGCGATCGCCCGCAAGCTCGGGCTGCCGCGGCGAATCCTCGTCGTCCTCGAGGGCGAGGGGCTGGCCAACGACGCCACCGCGCTGATCCTGTATCGCTTCGCGGTGGTGGCGATCTCGACCGGAATGCTTTCGCTGCCGAAAGCAACGGCCGCCTTCTTCGTCATCGTCGCCGGCGAGGTACTGTTCGGCGCGGCGGTGGGCTGGCTCAGCCTGCGGATGCGTCACCGCGCGCACGATCCCCAGGTCGAGATCACGCTGTCGCTGATCACGCCTTACGTCGCCTACTGGATCCCGGAGCATTTCGGCGGCTCCGGCGTGATCGCCACCGTCGCCTGCGGGCTCTATATGAGCTGGAACGGGCCGCTGCTGATCTCTTCGGCGACCCGGCTGCAGGGCATCTTCTTCTGGGACCTCGTGATCTATCTGATCGAGGGCCTCTTGTTCCTGCTGACCGGCTTTCAGATGCGATCGCTGCTGGAGAAGTCCAAGGCGTTTCCGCTCGACGACATCCTGGCTGCGACCGCATTGGTCGCGGTCATCATCATCGTCGCGCGCTTCGCCTGGGTCTATCCCGCGACCTACCTGCCGCGGCTGTTGAACAAGCGCCTGCGGGAGCGCGATCCGATGCCGTCGTGGCGCACGGTGTTCGTCATCGCCTTCACCGGCGTGCGCGGCGCGGTATCGCTGGCCGCAGCGCTGGCGCTGCCGTTCGCACTTCCCGACGGGGAAAGCTTTCCCTACCGCGACCTCATTTTGTTTGTCAGCTTCGGCGTCATCTTCATCACGCTGGTCGGACTCGGGCTTGGGCTGCCGCCGGTGGTGCGGTGGCTCGGCGTCGCCCGCGCGGGCCGCGACGAACAAATGGCCGAGCACGAGTCGGAAATCGCGGCACGGCGCGAAGCGCTCGGCGCCGCGCTCAAGTCGCTCGATGCCATCACCGACGACCGCGAATTGTCCGACGAGGTGGTCAAGCTGCTGCGCGCCAGACATGAGATCCGCTTCAATCAGCTGCCCGACAGCCTCGATCCCGACGCGCATGATGTCTCGGCGGCGGGCACCGACCTGACGCGGGAATTGATTGCGACGGAACGGAAGTTCATCCACATATTGCTGCGCGACGGCAAGATCACCGACGAAGTCCGGCGACGGATCGAACGCGATCTCGATCTGGAGGAAGCCAGCCTCGCCAACCGCGAATACCGCGGGATACCGTTGTGAGTTTCATCGTCATGCCCGGCCTTATGCCGGGCATCCACGTCTTCACTGCGCTTAAACAAGAAAGACGTGGATGGCCGGGACAAAGCCCGGCGATGACGCGAATGGATAACGCATCTGATCCTACTCCGCCGCCGCAATCCGCGGCCGCCCGACATAACCGTTGGCATCGCCGAAGCGCTCGATCATGACCGCGGGAAGATCCTTGGCCTTGTGCGTCACGCAGGCGCCGGACCGCACCGCGTAGCGGTCCTGGTGCGCCAGCTGCACCGGCGGCTGGCCCTGCTGCAGTGCGCGGGCGCTCTCCATGATCAATTTACGGAAATGCATGATGCCGAGATCGGTCGGACCAAGATGCTCGCGGGTGCGGTCGGCGATCGGACCCTGGCTGTCCTGCACCGCCGCGTCCTGTTCGGATACGCCCTTGATGCCGGTGTAGCTTTTGGTCTTCTGCAGCTTGCGGTCGATCAGGTAGTCGTTGGCCTTGTTGCGCAGCGGCACATAATTCTCGTCGACCTCGGAGATCACGCCGTTGCCGCCATCATAGGCGTCGCGCTCGGCCTGCGTCAGCGGGCGTTCCGGATTCCAGGCATAGGTGTAAATCCAGCAAGAGGTGTCGGTTACCGGAACGAAGCTCTGGCCGAAGATGTTCTCGCCCGGCATCGCGCTCGGCGCATAGGCATGCACCGGCATCAGGAACTGCGCGATGCGCCAGTAGACGTTGTCGCTGCCGGTGAGCCGGCCGCCGGCGATCGTCAGCCCGGCGTCATGCGGATGGATCTTGATGACGGGACGCGGATCCTCGGCGATCCAGCGCATATGATCGGAACTCATGCGCGCGATCGGATTGATGAAGTGCTTCTTGATATCGAGCACCTCGTCTTCTTCCTTGTCGAAGCTTAGATGCGCGAAGGTGAAATGCGCGGTGTCGATCGAGCCTTCCAGCGCCTGCACCCAGTTGCAGTCCTGCCATTTTTTCGAGACGTAGCGGTGCGAGGCCGGCACCAGTGCCATCTCCAGCGCGGGCAATTCCGGCAATGCCTCCGCCGGGCCCATATAGGCCCAGATCATCTCGCCCCATTCGCGCACCGGGTAGGACTTGATACGGATCAGGTCCTTGGCATTGAGATCGGGATAGGAGGTCGGCATGTCGACGCAAGCGCCCTCGGTGTCGAATTTCCAGCCGTGATAGACGCAGCGGATGCCGCATTCCTCGTTGCGGCCGAGCCAGAGATTGGCGCCGCGATGCGGACAATATTGATCGATCACGCCGACCACGCCTCTGGAGTCGCGAAACGCCAGCAACTCCTCGCCCATGACGACGATCTTCTTCGGCGGGCCATCGGCTTCCGGCAATTCCTCCGACAACAGAACAGGTAGCCAGAACCGGCGCAGCAAATCGCCCATCGCCGTGCCCGAACCGCTTTCGGTCAGGAATTTATTGTCTTCTGCGCGGAGCATGGCTGTTCCTCCGGATGTTATTGCTTTTGCGCGAGCTTGGCGCAGACCGGGCGATGCGTCAACGCACGTTGTTCTCGCGGCGCCATGCGCCCGAGTTATTGCTGGAATGATCCGCCCCTTGGAGGGCGTGGGGAATGCCGGGTGCCCGTTGCACCCGCAGCCTCGTGCGCAAAGGTAGAAAGCACACGAGTTAGTCACCACGGTCGCACCGGGATCACCCGGCATTCCCGCACGCAATGGTTTTAACGGTTTCCTTCGGGCTCTCCCCGGTGATCGGGCTTTCTTGTCACCGTCGCCTCGCAGACACTTCTGCGAAGCTTGACGCCGGCGTCGAGGCGTCAGGACCACACGACTTCACCGTCCACAAGAAAAGCGCTCTCGTCAGCAGCGCCACCCGCGTCCATCGCATCCCTGCCCTACGTTCGTGACGATCGCGAAGCGCCCCTCTGTGTGGGCCGGGATGGCGAACGATATAGAAGTGATTTGGGTCAAAAGAGAACCGGAATATTTTTGCGAAGAGGACTCGACAGGCGAACCATTGATTTGCCCGCCGGGCAATCGGCCAACGGTTTGTTTGATCCAGGCAGCATCATTTGGTCCGCCGGATTGCTTTGCAATCCAACCTCCGCACGCGGTGGCGAGGTGAACCAAACATCTGCGTCGAGCCGATCGCGACCGAATTCCGCAGCACCGCGAAATGACGCGATATGCCAACAGGCGACATCCGTGCGGGATTGAACCTGAAATGAACGAGGCCGCCAACCGAGGCGGCCTCGCCCCCATGTAAATTTTCGCAGTTGCCCTGCGGCAAGATTGCACCGATAAATCGAATCCATGATCCATGGCGCGAGATTTGTCATCGTCACTGCCTTCGTTTTCTGCCCGATGGCACAACTGCGGGCAGAGGAAAGAGAGCCGTTCGCGGTGGTCGAACTAGGAGCCGCCACCGAACGAAGTATCCAGCAGGGCACCTACAGCGTTGGGCCTTCGGCTTCGGTTGAATTTCCGGTGGTCAAGGACTGGCTTGAAATCGAAACGGGTATCTCACCACTATTCCGCCCGGGCCAGACCGAATGGCAAGCTGATCTCTCTTCAAGAAGCCGTTCACAATCAATGAGCATGTCGAGTTTATGATCGGCGCAGGTCCGCAGTTGAGTTATGCAACTGCGGGTGGCGGGACGCAGATTGCGAGCGAGTTCGCCCTCGAATGGATGATCTGGCCGACGGCAGACCGCAAGTTTGGTTGGTTCGTCGAGCCCACCTATAGCTACTCGTTCAGCAGGGGTCACGAGCAAGCGATCGGGGTGACCACGGGACTCACCATCGCGATTCCCTGAATTAGGCCACCGTTAAATTCAAACCAGGCCAGGCTTGAAACAGGACAGTACCCGCACCCTACAGGAACAGATCGGCAATTTGGATTCTTTCCTGAACTAGCAGGTAGCGCGGGTCGCTCAGACCGAATGTCCTGCTCGGGTCTTTCGCAACCATACGCCAGTCACGGCAAGGAAGCCGCGATAATCCCGCGCCCCGCGATGGTCTTGTCGACCGTTTCGGTCTAGCATGAAGCTGGGGCATTCGAACTTCCCGTGTGGGCGGCGATGGCGCGATCCGACCGCGAGGCTCCAGCATGTGCGACAAGCGGAGCCCCCTTCCTGCAGTACATTGGCTCGTCGCGACCGTGGACCGTGCTGGCGTGGGCCGCGCTGCTGGTGGCGATCGTCGTGTCGTTCAGGCCGGCGATCCCGGTCATCTGGGGCGACACGCCGGCCTTCGTGGAATCTGCGCTTGAAACGCTCGAGGCCGGAAAGCCGACCGTGGCAGGTGGGCGCGATCCAGGCTACCCGGCGTTCCTCGCCGTGACGTTCGCGCTCGGAGGCGACCTCGGGACGGTGGTGCGCCTGCAGCAGGCGGCATGGGCCGTCCTGATGCTGGCGCTTGCAGCAACCGCCCAGGCGGCGACGCGCAACGCCGGCGGGCTCGTGCCGATCATCCTCGTGGCGACGTATCCGGGCCTGCTGCTGTTCAGGAACGTCCTCACCGCAGACCTCCTGTTTGCGGTGTTCCTCAATCTGGCCATGGCCGGATTGCTCGTTGCCACCTGCGTCGGGAAAGCGGCGCGGTGCTACGCGGTCGCGGCCTCCGTCCTGTGCGCGGCACTCGCGGCGTGCTTCAGATCGCAGGGAATCCTGGTCCCGATCGCCGCCATCGTGGTGGGCGCCCGCCTCGCCTGGCCAGATACGTCAGCGCGCCGTGCTGTGATGGCCGTGTCCATTGCGGCGGCGCTGGCGCTGCTCGCCGCCGGTTCCCGATTCGGAGCTTCCGATTCCGACGAGGCCTCGGTCGTGTTCGTCCCCAAGACATTGTTCTGCAATCAGCTGAACATCGTGCTTGCAAGCGATGCAGCGCAACGCGAGATCGTGTCGGCAGCCGGCGACCGCGCGGATGCCACGATGGCGCGGCTTGCCGCCGACTTCGCTGCGGAGCCGGGTCGCTGGCCTGTGCTCGGCTTCTTCGGCGATGCGTGCCTGTTCGACACCGCACTGGATCGAGATGTCACCGACGGGACCGGGAATGCCGTCGGCGCGGCCGCAGCCTATCGGCGCATCTTCCTCGCCGCCGTGCGTGACCGGCCGCTGGCCTATGCGGGCAAGTTCGTCCGTCAGATGGCCTATGGGGCCCTGGTCGCATGGCCGCCCTACGGACTCGACCCTGCGATACCGGTTTCGACCGACGACGTGCCGCACGTGTCCGACATCATGGCGCGGCACGGCCGGGCGGTTCAGCCGATCGACCTGCAAGGCGGACCGGTTCGGATCGGCCCATTGGCCGATCTCCCAGGCATCGCCGCCTATCTGTTCAGGGCTTTGTCCATCGCCTTCGTTATCGCCGTCCTATTCTGGACGGTGACCGCTGTGCAGCGGCGGCAATGCGATTTCGTGACACGCGCAGGCATCGTGATCGTGATGTGGGCGGCTTCGATCATGACCGCCGCCGGCGTCCATACCCTCGACGTCTGGCGATATCTGGTTCCCGCAGTGCCGATGGTGGGTATCATGCTGTCCCTTTTCGCCGTCGAACTGGCCGAAACGATCGGATGCCTGCGCAGCGCCGATCGGACCCAAATCCGTCCTGGCGGTTCCGGGCTGGACCTTTCATAAATTTCATTTTGATTTTGTGCGGATCGGGCGTTGCCTATCAGCACCGGCGGGAGCGCGGTTTTGCGGTAGTCAACGCAGGAGAGCGCGATGCAACGCCTTCGCCAGCATCGCCGTTCGGCACATCGGCGGGATCGGCAACGACGACCGGATCGGCGCCCGATAGCGACCGGATTCCGCAGCATCGCGAAACGACGCGACGTACCATGAGCGGACTCGTGCCCTGCAGCAGCGTCCAACCACAAAAAATTCCAGGCGTGTTCCGCTTTGCATCTTTCTGCA
>JAJYAH010000288.1:6179-8230 GCA_021779635.1 Pseudomonadota bacterium
TTAAAGAGATCATCGAGCCTGAACGCGCTGGCTTCTCCACCTCCTGCGCTCGGGCGTTAAGCGTCGATCCGGGCGCCCGCCACACCACCGCGGCTATGAGATTTGGACGGAAAAATGAGCCGTTTCTGGAGCAGCCTGACACACGATCTGAAGCCCTATGTACCAGGCGAACAGCCCCGCATGGCGGAGCTAGTGAAGCTCAACACCAATGAAAGTCCGTTTGCCCCTTCCCCGCGCGCGCTGGAAGCTGTTCGCGGCGCGGCGACCGATACGCTGCGTCTATATCCGGACCCGCAGGCCACCGCGCTGCGGGCGGCTTTGGCCACCTATCACCAGGTGCGACCCGAACAGGTGTTCGTCGGCAACGGCTCGGACGAGGTGCTGGCCCACGTCTTCACCGCGCTGCTGAAGCATGATGCGCCGTTGCTGTTCCCTGATATCACCTACAGTTTCTACCCGGTCTATTGCCGCCTGTTCGGCATCGCCTACGAGGCCGTGCCGCTCGACCATGCCATGCGAATCCGGGTTGCCGATTATCGCCGGCCGGCCGGCGCGCTGATCCTGCCCAATCCGAATGCGCCAACGGGGGTTGCGCTGTCCCGGGCCGAGATCGGTAGCCTCTTGGACGAACATCCTGACGTTCCCGTGGTGATTGACGAGGCCTATGTCGATTTCGGCGCCGAGACCGCTGTCCCGCTGGTCGCCTCGCACCCGAACCTTCTGGTCGTTCAGACCATGTCCAAGTCCCGGGCCCTGGCCGGCTTGCGGGTTGGCTATGCGATCGGCGACGCCGACCTGATCGAGGCGCTTACCCGGGTGAAGGACAGCTTCAATTCCTATCCTCTTGGCCGGCCGGCCCAGGCCGGCGCCATCGCCTCGCTGGAGGATGAAGCCTATTTTCAACAGAGCAGGATTCGCGTGATCGAAGGCCGAGCGCGACTCACCCTCGGACTGGCCCGGCTTGGTTTCGACGTGCTGCCGTCCTCCGCCAACTTCGTCTTCGCGCGTCATCCGGCGCTTGGGGGTGCGGAACTGGCCGTAGCACTTCGCCAACGGGCGGTGATCGTCCGCCATTTTTCCGCGCCTCGCATCTCCGACTATCTGCGGATCACGGTGGGCACAGACGAACAAATTGACCGGCTGCTGTCGGCCCTGTCGGACATCCTGGGCAGCGAGCCTGCAGCCGCTTGATGGCAGATCCAGGCATGCCGCGCCGGCGCGCTGTTTTGAAATATAAAAGGCCGCCCGATGAGGCGGCCTTTTATATTTGCGCCGCGAGAAGTTCAGCCGCCCTTTTCGCATTTCGCCATGAAGCTGTTTTTCGCAGCTCCCGAGAGCGGCTTGCCATCCGCGCTCACCGCTTTGGTGGCACACGAATCGGCCATGCATTTTTTCATGAAGGATGTCTTTGCCGCACCCGCGAGAGGCTTGCCGTCCTTGCCGACGGCCTTGCTCTCGCAGGTCTCCTGCGCGAAGGCCGCGCCACCGGCAAATGTAGCGATCAACGCAGCCAGTAATATGCCTCTGATCATTTGTTTGTCCCTTCCATGCTTGCAGCGCTTGAAGTTGACCTCGAAAACGCGACGCGATCAAGTGCCGTACGGCTCGTTTCCAATGTGAACCGGCTATCGAAACCGGGGGCGTCCGGTTCGGTTGCCCTTTCCAGACCTCGGCCGCTTCATCATGGGCCGCTATTTCGGCTTTGATTCGGCCGCAAGCGGACCCGTTCCTTCACCATCTCGATGTAGTATTGCAGCTTTCCCGACACGACCACCGTCACTGGGTTTTCCTGATTGCGCCGCTGACCGTTGAACCGAAATCGGAAGCTTCCAACCAACTAGCAATTTGCGCCAGACCAACCGTCTTTTTCGGACGAAAAGGATTGATCGTACCGGCGCTCACATCGCACCCTTCTTCCAACCGTTCCCGCGCAAATTTCTTTGCTTCGGTTTCCGTTACAAATGTTTTTGAGTTTCGGACGTAGACCCCAGGCACATCCTTAGGCTGACGAAATGCCACGTACCAGTAATGAGACATCATCAATGGACAAC
>JAJYAH010000289.1 GCA_021779635.1 Pseudomonadota bacterium
CATTCCGCTCTCGTCCTGACGGACGATATCGCCTGTGTGCCACCAGCCTCCGCGCCAGCCCGCCTCCGTCGCTGCGTGGTCGTTGAGATAGCCTGCAAAAAAACCGCGACGGGGATCGCCTCCGGCCAGCCGAACGACCAGCTCGCCCTCTGTTGCTGCAGGAACCTCGCGGTCATTCTCATCGAAAACCCTGGCCTCGAGCGGCGCTACCGAACGGCCGATGGCCCGGACACCCACGGGACGCGGCTCGTGATCGTTCGCGGTCCAGCGCCCCACCTCCGTCATGCCCCACACTTCCAGATGCGGGAATCCGAAGCGGGATTCGAACCTGGCATGAGCCGCCGGCTCCATTCCCGCCCCGAAGCCGAACCTGACGGAATGCGCACGCTCTTCGGCGCATTCTTCCAGAGCCAGGAGCGCTTGCGGAACGACACCGATGTAGTGAACGATCGTCGCCCGGCTTGAGGCCACTTCGGCCCACCAGCGTTTTGCCGAGAAATATTCGGGGCGTATCAGGCATCCCTGCGACAGCAGCATGGGCATGAGCGCAACGACGCCGGCATGAACATGAAAGACAGGCATCGGGTTGAAGAGCCGGTCGCGCCCCGGCTCGATCGAGAAGCGTCCGCCTTGCCGAGCGAGTGTGAAGAACCATTCGCCCGCCGAGAGCCAGTAATCATTCGTGACCAGACAGCCCTTTGGTTGCCCGGTCGTGCCGGACGTATAGAAAATCGCGGCCTCGGTGGTGCGGTCGAGCGATCGCGGCGTTGCCCTGAAAGGGGCGGGCGGCAGGCGCTCGGAAGCTTCGTCGGATTCGATGACGGCAAAGGGCCGTTCCAGTTCGGCCGCAACGGCCTTTAGGCGCTCCACGTGATGGCCGAGCGCAACCGCAAGCACCGCACCGCAATGGGTCATCTGGTAGCGCAGCTCCGCATGCCTGTGGTCGGGGTTAACAGGTACGACGCTGGCCCCCACGGCATTGAGCGCAAACAGGTGGATGAAAAAGTCCGGCCTGTTTTCAAGCAGCAGGGCAACGCGATGTCCCGGCCCGTAGCCCGCCTGCTCGAAACGCTTGGCGAGCTTTAGAACGCGTTGCATCACGTCGGCGTAGGTCCACTCGAAGCCATCAGGCGCATAGGAAGTGCCTTTCGGGATACAGATGAATGCACTGCCGGGCGCCGCAGCCGCACTCGTCTGCAACGCCTCAAAAATGGTCTCGGCCATTCGTCGCTTTCTCCCCGGCGCTCCCGTTGTTTGCCGATCGGCCTGGCGGCGCGCAGTTCGTCGACCGTGCCGGCGGCAAATGTCACTTTCGTTTGCAACAGCACTCGCACACGGTCGGACCGCACGCAAACGAGCCCTCGACGGGCGCTGTTTTGAAGCGATCCTAGAGCCCAGAGATGAGAACGCAACAATTTTGTTGAACGGCCGACAAATTATTGGCAGGATGCCGCGCGGCAAGCAATGACAGCAACGAGCAAGGGAGGTTGGGCATGCTCTGGAGGTACATGGTCGCGGTCGGTGCGGCGCTGGCTGTCTTCCCGTTGATGGCGCAGGCCGCTGACCTGCCCGTCAAGATCGGCGTGCTCGGGGACCAGTCGTCCGCCTACGCTGCCGCGGGCGGCAAGGGCAGCGTCGAGGCTGCCAGGCTTGCGGCTGATGACGCCGGGCTGGTGCTCGGAAAGCCCGTTGAAATCGTCTCCGCCGACTTCCAGCTCAAGGCCGATATCGGCGTCGCGATTGCACGGAAATGGTACGACGAGGATAATGTCGACGCCATCATCGATGTACCGTTCTCGGGTCTTGCGCTCGCGATCGCCGACATGACGCGGACCAGGAAGAAGCTGGCTCTGTTCAACGCGGCGGCGAGCTCCGACCTGACCGGTGCGAAGTGCTCTCCCTATGTGGCGCAGTGGACCTACGACACGTACTCGCTGGGGCACGGCCCGACGAGCGGGCTGGTCGATCGCGGTGAAAATTCATGGTTCTTCGTGACAAACGATACCGTGTTCGGGGCGAGCCTCGAGAACGAGGCGACAGCCGCGGTGAAGGCGGCGGGCGGAACGGTCGTCGGTTCGGTTCGCACGCCGACCGGGACATCGGACTTTTCGTCGTATCTGCTGCAGGCGCAAAACTCAAAGGCCAAGGTCATTGGCCTCGTCGAGGCCGGAGCCGATCTTGCGACGGTTCTCAAGCAGGCCGAGGAATTCGGGATCAAGGCCCGTGGCGAGCGCCTCGTCGCGTTGATGGCGACCATCGATGCCATTCACGCCGTGGGCCTCAAGGACGCCCAGGGCATCAGCGTCGCCGAAGCGTTTTATTGGGACCAGGACGACGAAACCCGTGCCTTTGCCAAACGTTTCTACGCCCGCATGCAGGCAATGCCTACCCAGGTTCAGGCCGGCGCGTATAGCGTGGTCAATCACTATCTGAAAGCGGTGAAGGCGGTCGGCTCCAAGGATCCCGACAAGGTGATGGCAAAGATGCGGGAGATCCCGATCAACGATTTCATGTCAAAGAACGCGAAGCTGCGCGCTGACGGCCGGGTGTTCAGGGATCTCTACCTATTCGAGGTCAAATCGCCACAGGAATCGAAGGGGCCGTGGGACTATTACAAGCAGATCGCAACCATCCCCGCTGACAAGGCCGTCCGTCCGCTCGACCAGGGCGGTTGCCCGCTGGTCAGCCAATAGCGGGTGGAGAAGCTGCATGCGTACCGGCTGCGATCAGGGCGACCTCGACATCTTGCGAGCGACTGTCCGGCGCTTCCTTTCCGAGGAGGTGACCCCGAACGCGAGCGACTGGAGGGCACGGGGATATATCGATCGCGATTTGTGGCGCAAGGCGGGAGCGCTCGGTTTGCTCTGCGCCAGCATGCCGGAAGAATATGGCGGTGGAGGCGGCAACTTCTGGCACGAAGCTGTCATCATCGAAGAGCTGGCGCGGATTGCGTTCCCTGACTTCAGTATTCCCCTGCAGAATGTAATCCTGGCTCCGTACGTCCTGCAGTACGGCACCGAGAAGCAGAAGCGCCGGTGGCTGCCCCGCATGGCCAGCGGCGACCTGGTCGCCGCGCTCGCCATGAGTGAGCCCGGGGCGGGTTCGGACGTGAGAGCGATCCGAACCAATGCGCGCCGCGAGGGGGACGCGTATATCGTCAACGGCCAGAAGACCTTCATCACTCACGGCCATATGGCCGATTTGATTTGTCTTGCCGTCAAGACCGACACAAGTGAAGGGAACGGCGTTCATGGCTTCAGCCTGCTGGTGATCGAAACCGAAACAACATCCGGCTTTCGACGTGGCCGAAGGTTGGACAAGGTTGGCCTGAAGGCGCAGGACACGGCGGAACTGTTCTTCGACGATGCCCGCGTGCCGGCCGCCAACCTGCTTGGGGGTGTGGAAGGCCGCGGCTTCTATCAGTTGATGGAGCAGCTTGCGAAAGAGCGCCTCAACATTGCGATGCAGGCGCTGGCATTGACGGAGGCGGCCTTGGTCGAGACGATCGCTTACGTCAAGGAACGCAAGGCATTCGGTAAGCGCCTGATGGAGTTTCAAAACACCCGCATGGTTCTGGCAGAGGCAAAGACGGCTGCCACTGTGACACGCACATTCGTCGAGAGCTGCATCGAGAAGCTGATCGCTGGAACGCTGGATCCGGAAACCGCGGCGATGGCGAAGTGGTGGGCGACCGACAAGCAGTGCGAGATCATCGACGACTGCGTCCAGCTGCACGGCGGCTACGGTTACATGCTTGAATATCCGGTGGCGCGGATGTGGACGGATGGGCGCATCCAGAAGATCTGGGGCGGCTCCAACGAGGTGATGAAGGATCTGATCGCTCGCGCCCTGTGAGAGGGATGACGTTCGAAACGACCGGCCATAAGGAGGCGACCTTGTCGTTCAGGGAAAAGCGGAAAGCCGGGGTTTGGCCGGAATTGATCACAGCAAAACGTTGAGAGGTCGCATGCGAAACCGCGTTACGGAGATGCTCGGCATCGATGTCCCGATCTTTGGTTTCACGCACAAGCCCGAAGTCGCCATCGAAGTGACAAACGCGGGCGGCATGGGCGCGCTGGCGGCCAGCTATTACCAGCCGGACGAACTCGAGCGGATTCTCACCGACATGGATGAGAAGACCCGCGGCAAGCCGTACTGCATTGATGTGCTGTTCGCCAACAAGGTAGGCGAAGTCGTTCCGATGTCCGACCGCCTCAAGGCGCTGCCGAAGGAGCACATCGATTTCGTCGAGAAAATTCTGGACGACGCCGGAATTCCTCCGCTGCCGCCGGAAGTCGAGGCGGAGATGCTCAGAGAAAAGCCGCCGGGCCGCGGGCACACGGAGGAGGGCATCCTGGAGGTTCTCGAAGTCGTGGTCAGACACAAGCAGGCGAAATTCGTGCTGAGCGCCATGGGGGCGCCGCCCGCCTACGTTGTCGAGAAGTTGCATGGCCGGGGCATCAAGGTCGGCGCGATGGCAGGCAGCGCCGAGCATGCGCTCAAGCACGTTCAGGCTGGCGTGGACCTGGTCGTGGCCCAGGGCAGCGAAGCCGGCGGACATACCGGCACCATCTCGTCGATGGTGTTGTGGCCGGAAGTCGTCGACGCGATCGCGCCGATTCCGGTGCTGGCGGCAGGCGGCGTGGGGAGCGGCCGTCATATCGCGGCCGCCTTCGCACTCGGTGCCGAGGGCGTGTGGTGCGGCACGATCTGGCTTGGCGCAGCAGAAAGCGAGTTGTCGCCGGACATGCGAAAGAAGTTCATCGCCGCGCGTTCGCAGGATGCCATCCAGCGCAAATACGATACCGGCAAGCCGCTCAGGGGGCTGCGCAGCAAATGGACGGACGCATGGGATGCTCCCGGCGCGCCGCAGCCGCTTCCGCTTGCGGCCCAAAAGCTCCTGGTCGCTCCCGCACTGAAGCGGCTCGAGCTGGCAAACGCGGTGGATTATATGGGGTATATGTCGGGGCAGATCGTCGGGCGCATCAAGAACGAGCAGCCGATCCGCGCGATCATGGAAGACATGAAACGGGAATGCCGGACGGTCATGGAAAGGCTGGGGCAATACGGCTAGACGCTCCGCCGCCAAAATTGGCATGCCGCTGGATGAGCAGGCTGATGTCCGGCATGACACGCCTTATAACGCTGGTCCTTGCCGAAGCGATTGCTTGAGGCCATGAAGTCAACGACGTTAATCTGAGAATTGTCAGTGCCCAGACCGTAGGCGCTTACCCGTATCGGCCAAAGGGGAAATCGGCCATGGTCGTCACGCGTGGTTTGGCAATCGTCGCGCTCGTCTTTTGTTCCTTTATCAATGGAGCCGCCATGGCGTTTGATATCATGGCTTTTGACATTGAGGCGCACCGCGGGGGCCGGGCGCTGTTTCCCGAGAACACGCTGCCCTCCTTTGCGAACGCGCTCACGATGGGCGTGACCACGCTGGAACTCGATATTGGCGTCACCAAAGATAGTGCGATCGTGGTCTCGCACGAGCGCGGGCTCAACCCGGACCTCGCCCGCAATACAGACGGCGTCTATGTGGCGGCGCCCGGCACTCCCTTCGTTCAATTGTCGCTCGCAGAGGTCAAGACCTATGACGTTGGTCAAATCAGGCCCGGCAGCGCCTACGCGGCACGGTTTCCCGATCAACACGCGGTGCCGGGAACGCGGATTCCAACACTCAGCGAGGTCCTGGCCCTGGTGCGGAAATCAGGCGACAGCCATGTGCGGCTCAATATCGAAACCAAAATCGATCCCAATCACCCCGAGCAGTCGCCCGAGCCGCAGCGCTTCGTCACGCTGCTCTTGGATATGCTCGAGGCCGAGAAGTTCAGCGACCGCGTCACGATTCAGTCCTTTGACTGGCGGACATTGCAGCTGGCGCAGAAATTGGCGCCTGCGATACCCACGGTCTATCTGACGCTGCAGAAGGGACCAACTGCCACCATCTCGCTGGACAAGGCTTCGGAGTGGACGGCTGGCTTCAATCCCGCCGAGCACGGTCATTCACTGCCGCGCACGATCAAGGCGGCCGGTGGCGCGATCTGGTCGCCCTATTTCGGCGATGTCAACGCCGAGCTGATATCCGAGTCTCATCGCTTCGGCCTCTCGGTCGTGGTCTGGACCGTCAACAAGCCTGCGGATATGGCGCGAATGATCGAAATCGGAGTGGACGGAATTATCTCGGATCGTCCGGACTTGTTGCGGCAAGCGGCCGGCGAGGCGGGCGTTGCTCTGCCGACCGGCTCGCCGGTCACTCCGTAAGCAAGATGGCTCTTCGTCGAATCGCCATCTCGCTCCATCTTTTTATTTGAGGATGATCTCCGCGCAAACGCTTCGCGTTTGTCGCGAGGCAAAACCGGTGCGCACTTCTTCGGATCATGCCTTAGCGACGGCACTTCCGCGAATCCGCGTTGGTCGGGCTTATCGATTGCGGTCCGATAACGGCTCAGTATTGATGTCGCGGGGTAGGCGCGACGTCGATAATCCCGAGATCCACCAGGGTACGGTGGAAGCGGCGTTTCCGCTCCGAGGGCGACGCGAAATAGGCTTCGCCGCAGTGCTTGAGAAGGCTCGCGCGCGTCGCGAAGATCTCGTCAAGCGGCAGACCGGCCTGCTGCAAGGCGACTGTTCCAAGAAAGGCAATATCCAGGTCAGGGCCGCGGCCGGGGACAAGCCGGTCGGAGCAGCCGTTCAGGGTTTCGATGGCATAGAAGGTGCGAAACTGGCGTCGTGCATCGACGGGAAGCTTGATTTTTGCCTCGATCCGCCGCGCCATCACAGGTTGATGATCTCCGTAGTGGACGATCAGCATTGGACGTCCGGGAAAACGAGTCGAAAGCTCGGATTTGAGCCTGTTCCAGGTCGCCGCGGTCTCGGCGAGCCGGGCGTAGTATTCGGCATAGTAAGCATCGGGGAGGCTGGCGGCAGCAAAGGCTCGTTCGCCCTCAAACCGCCCCGGCGCGACCAGCCTTCGGTTGTGAGGGCCGTGATTGAAGTTCGTTAGCGCGTATAAAAACCGCGGCGCCGGATCGCCGGTAATCCTCTTCATATGAACCCCGAGTGCTGCCTCCAGAAACAATGCATCGGAATATGTCGCTTCGAATCGACCGGCATCGAACGGTGGACGAAAATCATCTGTGAAAATGCGTTCGCCGATGCCGATTGCACGGTAAAACTCATCGTAGTTGAGAAAGCTGCGACGGCAGCTGGACGCCAGCATTGCACGATACCCGAGTGCTTTCAGCGTCTCCGGAAGACTGTTGTGGAATCGGCCGACGCCTCTCTTGAAAAGAAAATAGGCGTTTGAACCGAAGCTCGCGCTGGAGAGGCCGGTTAGCAGGCTGAATTCGGACTGCCACGACCCGCCGCCAAAGATATCGACGTTGAGGGTTCCATGGAGGCCGTCTTTCGGAGACAGGAAGGCTTCGACGATCGGTTCAACCGGGAGCCCGAATAGGCGCGGATCGAAGATCGATTCGTGCTGGATCACGATAATGTCGGGATAGTCGAGGGTGCGCGCTGGTATGGCCGGCATCAGCGGCAACGGATCCTCGGCGATATCGCTCAGGACGAGCCCGCCGAACTGCCGCCACGAAAGCGGGTCGAGAAGGGAGGCTATGAAGGTCGAAAAAAAACACCGCCGCTGAGCCGCAATGCGCCGGAACGAATCCGGCCCGCCGCCCGCCCGATCTGCCGCAAATAGGCCGATAGAGGCAAAGGCGAACAGAACAACCTGGAGCTCCAGGGAAACCGGCGGCCCGGCCACGTAGAGCCATGCCGCGACTGCGGCCAGGACGGCGACGATGGCGCCGGCGAAAAAGGCTGTGACGGCGAGCGGATATTGGACGATAAAAAACGGTACCGTTCCCGCAAACGCCAGCGGCAAATCTGTCACGGTCAGTTTCAGCCCGCTATGCCTGTACTTGACGTTTGACGCGGCGAAGATTGCCGCCACCAGGATAGACGATAGCAGGATAGCTCTTTCAAGATCGGCAACGGCGAACAGCAGGACCGCGGCAATCCAACACAGCGCGGCAACGGCCAATTTAAGGTGCTCAGCGCTGCGCTCCGCCAGGCAAATGACGGCGACGGCTGTCGCAATGATCAAAGTCAGCGTCATATGGACAAGAGGCCGGCTAGCGAATGAATCATGCACTGCTATACCATCAGGAAAGACCAGGACAGCTGGTGTTTCAATCCTCTTCGTGACCGTCAAGAC
>JAJYAH010000290.1 GCA_021779635.1 Pseudomonadota bacterium
TCCGATTTTCCAGCGGATGCGTCTCGCGGCGACCGGACGCATCGCCGGACCGTTCGCAGGAGCGATGGATCGCGCCGGCCCGATATCGCCGGAGCCCGCGCGCTTGAGCCAGTTGTTCAAAGCGCCCTGGGCATCGTGCGCGAAAGCGCCAGCCTGTTCTATCACATCGCCGGACTTGGCGCCGGACTTGGCATCGCGCTGGTGTCGGACCCGAAGCTGTCCCGACCAAAAAATGCCACGGCGCACACGCGCACAACCGCGCCCGGAAACGCGAACGTCATCCCGTTCCCCAGCAGGAAGGGATCATGACCATCATGAGTGACGCGAACGCACCAACGGTCGACATGCTTCGGCTGGCGACGGCGTTCGCGTGATCAAGGCGGCCTTCGAACTTGCGCCGCGCTGGGGGGCCATTGGCGCTTTTCGGTTGGCGGGCAGGATCTTGCGGCACGCGACGCTGCTGCACCGGCAGCGCCGGATTTCACATAACCGTCTTCGAACCGTCTTATCAGGAACCCGCTTGCTGGAGCGGTTCGGAGTCTTGCTGGCCCTGGGTCGCCGGCGAAAAGATCAGGATATTCAAAGTGAACGTACCGATTGATCGGACCGCGGGCCGCGCCTTGCCATCAGGTTCCCTTGATCAGGCTTTTGACCGCAGGAATCGGCACCTCCGAGCGGATGGCTACCTTTCCTCGATCGCAGCGTACCGGCATGATCGAAATGATGACGGAGGAGACTGCCGGAATGCTCGCGCCGGAAATATCCACACGATGAATCGCTGCAGCCGGTTTTGGGAACGCGTTATTGCGAGCGTTGGACTGGGCATGCTCATGTTCGATGGTCCCGCGACCGCTGCCGACATGCCGCTCAAGGCGCCGACGGCGGGCTACGCTGCCCAGGCACCGCAAGCGAGTGGCTACGACTGGAACGGCTGGTACGTCGGCGCCAACGTCGGTGTGATCAGAGGCGCTTCGAACTGGTCGGAAACCCCACCGGGGGTCGGCGGCGCGGGGTTGAATGGATCATTCAGCCTTCCGTTCAATTTCGATTTCATGGCCGGGACCGGCAGCTACGCCATCGGGCTGCAGGCGGGATATAATTACGTTTTTCCGTCTCGCCTGATGCTGGGCTTCGAGGCGGACGTCAGCGCCCCGAATTCAGACGTGCTGGTGCCCTATTCCGTGCGCGGCAGTCAGACGGTGACCTCGCCCCTGACCGGCCAGGTGACCTACGGTGAGGCGGTCCTCGGCTATGGCTCCGTCCGCACCCGTGTAGGCTATGCGTTTGACCATTTTCTCCTCTATGGAACGGGAGGACCGGCCTGGACCTATGATCAGGTGACGCGGACTCAGGTCGCCGGAAACTCTTTTGGCGGATTCGCAACCCCGGGGACCGTGGACACGAAGCTGTTGTGGCGGCTGGGCTGGGCGGCCGGCATCGGCGTGGAAATCCCGATCACCGGCAACTGGACCGCGAAAGCCGAATATCTGTCGACCGGATTCGGCGGCAAGAGCATGACGTTCCCGACCGCCATGGAGGGGTTTGAGTCCAACCTCGCCATGCAGAGCATCCGGCTTGGTGTGAACTATCGGATCGGTGATGATGCCGACCACGTATCGGACTTCCTGACCAAGGGACCATCGGCGCTGGAGACGGACCGCTTTGCGATCCACGCGCAGGCCACCTACGTCAACCAATACGACCCTCCGTTCCGGACTCCCTACAGCGGCGCCAACAGTCTTGCACCGAATATCGGCCGCGAGACCGCCGACGTCACTGTGTTCGCCGGCCTTCGGCTCTGGCAAGGCGCTGAACTGTGGGTCAATCCGGAAATCGATCAGGGCTTTGGGCTGAGCGGATCGCTGGGCGTTGCGGGCTTCCCGAGCGGCGAGGCGTACAAGGTCGGAGCAGATTATCCGTATGCGCGCCTGCAGCGGGCGTTTCTGCGACAGACGATTGACCTCGGCGGCGACGTTCAAAAAGTCGACGCCGGGGCCAATCAGTTTTCCGGAACGCAGACCTCGGATCGCCTGGTATTCACCATCGGGAAATTCAGCGCCGTGGATATCTTCGACACCAACAAATACGCCCATGACCCGCGCGGCGATTTCCTCAACTGGACCCTCCTCGACACCGGCACGTTCGACTACGCCGCGGATGCCTGGGCTTACACAGTCGGCGCGGCCGCAGAATGGTATCAGGGCGCCTGGACCTTCCGCGCCGGCCTGTTCGATCTTTCCATTGCTCCTAACCAGACTGCGCTGGATCCCACATTCGGTCAGTTCCAGTGGATTGGTGAAATCGAGCGGCGATATTCCATTTGGGGTCAGCCCGGCAAGCTCGCGGTCACAGGCTTTCTGACGCGGGGTCGGATGGGAAGCTTCGAGGACGCCATCCAACTGGCCGCGCTGACGGGGGGACCCGCCGATATCGTCGCCGTGCGGCAATACCAGAGCCGGGGTGGCATCAGCATGAACCTCGAGCAGCAGTTGATGCCCAACGTCGGTTTCTTTGCCCGTGCCGGGTTCGCGAATGGCGATATCGAACCCTATGAGTTCACCGACGTCGACCGCACCGTCGCTGCCGGCTTCTCGGTTTCGGGGAAGCAATGGAGTCGGGATGACGATACATGGGGCATTGCCGGGGTCATCAATGGCATTTCCAGCGTGCACGAGGCCTTTCTGAATGCCGGCGGGCTCGGAATCCTGGTTGGCGACGGTATGCTGCCAAATCCCGGCAGCGAAAAGATCATGGAGACGTATTATAGCATCGCGGTTCTTTCCGCGAGAATCACGCTGGACTATCAGTTCATCGTAAACCCTGCATACAATCGCGATCGAGGCCCGGTTTCGGTGCTCGGTGTTCGCCTGCATACGCAATACTGATGTGGTGGTTCGGTCGAACTGAATCTGCCGCCCGACGCGCGGAGCGGCTGACACATACGGTCGGTGACAATGTGTTGGCCGGATCCGCGGATGGCAGCGCACCGGCATAATCGCAATGATGACGAAAGAGAACCATCGGAATGCTCGCGCTGGAAACCATGTCGTGCTCGGCATCGAGGCGGACGCCTCGTTCACGAGCCCGGTGGATGCCCCCTCCGCCTGCTGATCGGGGACGGTCAGCTCAACTACGGCACCGAACGAATTCTGCAAACTTGCTACGCCTACCCAGTCGACAAGGATTTTACGGTCACTGCGGACTATCAACTCGTCGTAAATCCTGCCTATAACGCCGACCGTGGACCGGCCTTGATTTTCTCAGGCCACCTGCACGGCGAATTCTAAACAAGGCGGCTCTGATGGCTCTCCAAGACCTTCGCCCGGCCGCACTGGGCCAGGCCCTGCGGCCCAACATCTGGGACGCGGTGGCGCTGATCTTCGTCATCGGCGCCATGGTGCTGATCGTCTACGGAGGCGAGCAGACCACGGCACCGTTGTCGACGCTCGAGGTGACGCCGGTGTCGCTCGACCCGGCCAATCTTCCGGTCTATGCGTTGCGCACGACCATGCGGATGTTGCTGGCGATCGTCTGCTCCATCATATTCACCTTCATCTATGCCGCCCTCGCCGCCAAGAGCCGGCGTGCCGAGATGGTGCTGATCCCGCTGCTCGATATCCTGCAGTCGGTACCAATCCTCGGCTTTCTGACCTTTACCGTCGTCTTCTTCATGAACCTGTTTCCCGGTAGCGTGTTTGGCGCGGAACTCGCTTGCGTGTTCGCGATCTTCACCAGCCAGGCCTGGAACATGACGTTCAGCATGTACCAGTCGATGCGCAACGTTCCGAAGGACCTGGAAGAAGCGTCCCAGAGCTTTCACCTCAGCGGATGGCAGCGCTTCTGGCGGCTCGACGTGCCCTTCGCCATGCCGGGCCTGATCTGGAACACGATGATGTCGATGTCAGGCGGCTGGTTTTTCGTGGTGGCGTCGGAGGCGATCACCGTCGGCAATACCACGGTCACATTGCCCGGCATCGGATCTTACGTCGCATTGGGCATCGAAAAACAGAACCTGCCCGCGATCGGCTACGCGCTCGTTGCAATGCTTCTGGTCATTGTCGCCTATGATCAATTGCTGTTTCGTCCCGTGGTGGCCTGGGCCGACAAATTCCGGTTCGAACAGACCGCGTCGGCGAACGCTCCGACATCCTGGATGCTCGACCTGTTCCGGCGCACGCGGGCCTTGCGGGCGTCGATTTATCCGTTCGCGGTCCTGAACAAGGCCTTCTCGAATTTGCATATCGCAATCCCGAACCGATTGCGAATGGCATCGATTGCCAGAAGCCGTCCCTCGCGCGTCGTCGATGCGGTCTGGCTTGCCGCTATCTTCGCAGGCACCGTCTATGCGGGGTGGGAGATCTATCGGTATCTCTCGGCGACCTTGAGCTTGTCGGACGTCGTTAGCGCCACCGGGTATGGGTGCATCACGCTGGCGCGCGTCGTCGTGCTGATTGCCCTGGCCACGCTGATATGGGTCCCGGTCGGGGTCTGGATCGGACTTCGGCCCAAGCTTGCCGAGCGAATACAGCCGCTGGCACAGTTTCTGGCGGCATTCCCGGCAAACCTCGCATTCCCGGTATTCGTGGTGGTAATCGTCCGCTATGGGCTGAACACGAATGTCTGGCTGAGCCCGCTGATGATCCTGGGGACGCAGTGGTACATCCTGTTCAACGTCATCGCCGGCGCCAGCGCATTTCCCACTGACCTGCGTGAGGCCGCCGGCAGCTTCCATCTCAAGGGATGGCGGTGGTGGATAAAGGTCGTGCTGCCCGGGATTTTCCCTTATTACATCACAGGGGCCATCACCGCCTCCGGCGGATCGTGGAATGCCTCCATCGTCGCGGAAGTCGCAAGCTGGGGCAACACCCATCTGACGGCCAGCGGCCTTGGCGCCTATATCGCGACGGCAACGGAAGCCGGCGACTTCCCTCGGGTCGTGCTCGGCATTGCCATCATGTGTATTCTGGTGACGCTCTTCAACCGGCTGCTCTGGAGGCCACTCTATGCCTTCGGAGAACGTCGCCTTCGCCTCGGCTGACCAGGGGGAAATCATGCTCGATCAAACCAAACAGACCAACCTTCTCGATATCCGCGGCGTCTGCCGGTCATTTCCGAAAGGCAGCGGCGAGGAATTGCTGGTTCTCGAAAAAGTCGATCTGACCATTCATTCGGGCGAAATTGTCGGCCTGCTCGGCCGGTCCGGATCCGGCAAGTCGACGCTGCTGCGCATCATCGCCGGACTGATCGCGCCGTCCTCAGGTGACGCGAAATGCCGTGGCGAGACCATCATGGGCCCGCCGAACGGCGTCTCGATGGTCTTCCAGTCCTTCGCGCTATTTCCGTGGCTGACGGTTCTGCAAAACGTCGAATTGGGTCTGGAGGCGCTCGGGATCGACAGCTCCGAGCGCCGCACGCGCGCGCTCGCGGCGATCGACCTGATCGGGCTCGACGGATTCGAGTCCGCCTACCCCAAGGAATTGTCCGGGGGCATGCGTCAGCGCGTCGGGTTTGCCCGGGCGCTGGTGGTTCATCCCGACCTGCTGCTGATGGACGAACCGTTTTCCGCGCTGGACGTGCTCACGGCGGAGACGCTGCGAACCGACCTGATCGATCTGTGGATCGAGGGCCGGCTGCCGATCAAGTCGGTGCTGATGGTAACGCACAACATTGAAGAAGCGGTATTGATGTGCGACCGAATTCTGGTGTTTTCGTCGAATCCCGGCCGGGTCGCCGCCGAGATCAAGGTCGACCTGCCGCACCCGCGCAATCGGCTCGATCCGACGTTCCGGCAGCTTGTCGACAGTATCTACGCCCGCATGACCCAGCGCGCCGAGCCCAGAACACCCGCCATCGAGGGCATTGTCGGCACCGGCGTCGGCATGATCCTCAACCACGTCTCGTCCAACGTTCTTTCCGGCCTGATCGAAACGCTGGCGGGGCCGCCGTATAACGGGCACGCCGATTTGCCGGTTCTCGCCGGCAGCCTGCAACTCGAAGCCGACGAGATCTTCCACCTCGGTGAATCGCTTCAATTGTTAAGGTTCGCCCAATTGAGCGAAGGCGATCTGATGCTGACGGATGCCGGCAAGCGCTTTGCCCACCTCGAAACCGATGCCCGCAAGAAGCTGTTCGCCGAACATCTCATCAACTATGTGCCGGTGATGGGTTTGATCCGCCGTGTGCTCGACGAGCGGCCGACGCATACCGCGCCCGCCGCGCGCTTCCGCAACGAGCTTGAGGACTACATGTCGGAAGATCAGGCCGACGAAACCCTCAAGACCATCGTGTCGTGGGCGCGCTATGCCGAGCTCTTCGCTTATGACGAACAGTCGGAGCTGTTCAGCCTCGAAAATCCGCATTGATTTCCTGCTGTCGCTAGAGCAGATGGCTCTTCGTTGAATCGCCATCTCGCTCTATCTTTTTGTTTAAGCATGATCTTTTCGGAAAACCGGTGTCCACTTTTCCGGATCATGCTTTAGCCCGCCGCTGAAAACGAATCCGACCGCGCCATGGCCCAGGCCTCGCGAAAGCGCGGATCGGCGGTGCCGTCGATCAATTCGCCCGGTCGCAGCGAGGGATAAAGCTGAGCGAACGACCGCACCTCGGTCGTGGAGGTTCGCTGCGAGAAGTGAATCGGCCGGATCTGCTGCGGATGCTCGAGCCCGGCGGCGGCGAGAAGCTCGGCCAGCGCATGCAGGGTGGCATGATGATAATTGTAAACCCGTTCGATCTTGTGCGGCACCACCAGCGCGCGATTGCGCGAAGGATCCTGCGTGGTCACCCCGGTCGGACATCGATCGGTATGGCAACTCAATGACTGGATGCAGCCCAGCGAAAACATGAAGCCGCGCGCCGAATTGCACCAGTCCGCGCCGATCGCCATCGCGCGCGCCATGTCGAACGCGGTGGCGATCTTTCCGGCGGCGCCGATGCGGATCCGGTCGCGTGCATTGATGCCGACCAGCGCGTTATGGACGAAATTGACCCCCTCGCGCATCGGCATTCCCAGATGGTCCATGAATTCGAGCGGCGCGGCGCCGGTGCCGCCTTCGTTGCCGTCGACCACGACGAAGTCGGGGTAGATTCCGGTCTGGATCATCGCCTTGCAGATCGCCAGAAATTCCCAGGGGTGGCCGATGCAGAGTTTGAACCCGGCAGGCTTGCCGCCGGACAGCCGCCGCATCTCGCCGATGAAGGCCATCATTTCCAGCGGCGTCGAGAATGCGCCGTGCGATGCCGGCGAGATGCAGTCCTCGTTCATGGACACGCCCCTGATCCGGGAAATCTCTTCGGACACCTTGGCCGCCGGGAGCACGCCGCCGTGTCCGGGCTTGGCGCCCTGGCTGACCTTGAGTTCGACCATCTTGATCTGGTCGTCGGACGCGACCCGCGCGAATTCTTCCGGATTGAAGGAGCCGTCGCGATGGCGGCAGCCGAAATATCCGGAGCCGATCTCCCAGATCAGATCGCCGCCGTTCTCGCGATGATAGGGACTGACGCCGCCCTCGCCGGTATCATGTGCGAAGCCACCCTTCTTGGCGCCCGCGTTCAATGCGCGCACCGCGTTGGGGCTGAGCGCGCCAAAGCTCATCGCCGAGATATTGAATACCGATGCCGAATACGGCCGGGCGCAATCCGGACCGCCGATGGTGACGCGAAATTCCTCGTCGGCATGCGGCTTCGGCGCCACCGAATGGTGCATCCATTCATAGCCCTCGCGATAGACGTCCTCCTGGGTGCCAAACGGCCGCTTGTCGAGCACCATCTTCGCACGCTGATAGATGACGGCGCGGGTATCGCGGCTGAACGGCATGCCGTCCTTCTCGCTCTCGAAGAAGTACTGCCGCATCTCCGGCCTGATCTCTTCCAGCAGAAAGCGCAGATGCGCCGAGATGGGGTAGTTCCGCAGAACCGCGTGGCTCTTTTGCGTGAGATCGCGAATGCCGAGCAGCGTGAGGGCGCCGAAAATAAGGATCGGGATCAGAACCAGATCGAACACCTTGTGATCGACGATCCCGATACCGAGAAGCAATGCCGTGACGACGCTGCAAATCGTAAGAACGATGAAGCGTGGCGAGAACGGAAGCATCAACGTTTCCATGGGACCCCTCGGGCAGATTCTGCCGTATTATTTCTTGTCGGCCGCAGCCTATTCCAGATCATCCCAACAACCTGTACACGATATCCGGCGCGCGGGTCACGGGTATGACAGCGC
>JAJYAH010000291.1 GCA_021779635.1 Pseudomonadota bacterium
GACATTGCCTCCGGCAATGTATAAGTGCGCCCTTGCCTTCGGCTGCGGGACTCAGGCTGCACCTGCCCTCCCATGCTTCCGGTGGTTCGGCCGGCCTCGCAGTCGGGGTAGCCGCTCTGTGCGCATTATAGACCCGGAATCGTAAAGATTAAGAGAACGGCAAGATTGCAAGCGTAGGATGAAAGGTACGCAACCGGCTAACGAAGTCTGAAAAACCGGTCGCGTAGCCCACGGGAGCACCGCCATGGAGGGCCGAGCAATGCCACGCACGCGCAAGACGGTAGACGACCGGATCGGATTTCTGAACGGAAAAAGGCGCGATATCGACAAGAAGATCGGAACTCTGCGGACCAGACAAAATGGCGAGCGCCGGAAGTTGGATACCCGGCGCAAACTAATCTTGGGCGGAGCGGTGATGGCTCATGCGAAGCTGGACGCGGAATTCGCGAAAGCGCTGCGCGTGGCCTTGCACAAAGCCGTCGCGCCGAGAGATAAGGCCATCGTGGGGGATCTGATGGAGCCTTCCGGCTGAAAACTCAGCGGGGCGCTTCGGTTTATTTCACGCGGAAGGGGCCGGCGTGGCGCACGCCCGGCATTTGGCCAACGCGCGCCCGTTAACGAATTGTTGACGGAATCCGCGCAGACGATTTGCGCGATGCCATAGCTTGGAGCGAAGATGGTGGGGATTGCGCTCGAAGAACGTTCGGGAGGGCTGGAGCCTATGCCCAGAATGCGCAAGACGCTGGACGAGCGGCTTGATGAGCTGAAGCAGAAAAAGCAAGCGATCGAAAAACAGCTCAGCATCGTTGAAAAGCGCAAAAAGCAAACCGGCCGCAAACTCGACACTCGGCGTAAAATCATCGTCGGCGGGGCGGTTCTCGCCCATGCCGAAACCGACCCCGTGTTCTGTCAGGCGCTGCAACTGGCTTTGCAGAAGGCGGTTGCCCCGAAAGACAGACCGGTCGTCATGGATCTCATGCGGCAGGGCGGAATCCAGCGGGCGGCGAACGCCGCCCGCGCGCAGCAAGGGACGGAGCAGGCGAATGATGAAATCGCCGACGCTCCGAACGCGCCCACACCGCCCGCGTTTCAGGCGCCGCCTCAATCCGCAAAACCGCCCGAGTCGGCACGGCCGTGAGGTCAGCAAATTCTGCGGATGCCTGGCGCGAGAAAATCGTTAGAGCGATTGTCGCCGATGTAACCCAACCGGTCGCGAGGGAGGGCACGCTATGGCGTCGGATATTCTGGGCGACGCGAAGTGGAACACGGATGCCGGCTCCGACGTCATAAATGCCGTCGCGGGCACGAACCTGGTCTTGGGGCAGCTTCTCCGCTCGGACCCGAATTCGTCCGACTTTCTTAATCCGTTGCGCCGCCACCTGCTGGCCCAGGCGCCGGTCAAGCATCTGGTTTCGGTGGCGGGGACGCGCAGCGGAAAGGGCGTCTCGCTGATCATTCCGAATCTCCTGTGTTACGCGGGTCCGGCGGTCGTGATCGACCCCAAGGGAGAGAATGCCTGGGTCACCGCGGAGCGGCGGCGCTCATGGCCCGGAAGCCGGACGATCATTGTGGATCCATGGGACGAGGTGAACCGGACCTACGGGCGTCCGGCCGGCGAGACCGAAACCGTCGCCCGCTTCAATCCGCTCTCCATTCTGGACCCGGACTCGGAAGAATTCGCGGACGACGTTGCCTACCTGGCCGAAGCGCTCATTGTCACCAAGGGCGAGAACCCCTACTGGGACGACAGCGCGCGCGATCTTGTCGGCGGGCTCATCGCCTTCGTCATGGAGGACCCGACGCTGCGGCGGGAAGCATCGTTGGGGATGGTGCATGCGCTGCTTCTGGAGAAGGGTGGCACCATCAAGGATGTGGCGAAGGTGGCCCAGGGGCTCGGAGACGCAAGCGTTGCGGCCGGCAAGCTGGCGCGGTTCGCGGCCGACGACTTCCACGAGATGCGATCGATCCTTTCGAGCGCGATCACGCAGACGATGTTTCTACAGAGTGAGATTTTGCTTCGCAGCCTGGCCGCGACGGATTTCAGTTTCGACGAGCTGCTGACGGGGACGGCGACGATCTATCTGGTGCTGCCGGAGGAGCGGCTGGACACCCATGGGGCCTGGCTGCGTTTGATGGTGTCGGTCGCACTCCGCGCGATCAAGCGCGGCGGAGCCGCCGCGCGCGCTCCGGACCGCCTGCCCGTACTCTTCATCCTCGACGAGTTCGGGACCGTCGGGAAGATGCCGGAGGTGGCGCGGGCTTACGGCCTGATGGCCGGCATGGGGATGCGGATCTGGATTTTTGTCCAGGATTTCACCCAGCTCAAGCTGTATTACGGTGACGCCTGGGAAACTTTCGTCGCCAACGCGCAGGCTCTGACCTGCTTTGCGGTGACCGACGAGTTCACCGCCGAGTATGTCTCGAAGCGGATCGGCGATACGACGATCGAGTATACCACTACGTCGTTCTCGGAGGGCGGCAATCAGGGTTCTTCGTCCGGCGGCGGCTCCTGGAACAACTCAAGCGGCAGTTCCTGGAACAAATCGACCTCGTTTAATGTCGCCGCGCGCCGTCTCCTGCCGGCGGCGCAGATTTCGAGGATGCGCAGTGACCTCTCTCTCGTGATCGGGAACCACTATCCGTATGTATGCCGGCGCATCGTGCATCACGACGATTATCCGTTCTGCATCTGGGCGCGGCCGGATCCGAAATACGGACCGCTCGGAAAGCAGCGGGCGCAGGCGAAGCGCAAGGGCGTCCGGCTGGGCATCGCTACGGTCGGCGAGGCATTAACCGCGCTGCAGCAGTACGGAGTCCTGGATGTGCAGAAAATGCGCGACGGTTCGTACGTCCTGAGTTCCATCAAGCGCCAGCTTGCGGTCCTCAAGGACGAGGCCGATCTGGTCCGGTGGGCGCGGGCATTCATCGGAACCCATCACATCAGGCGGCCCGCGGTGCCGATGGAGGTCGAGGCCGTTATGAAAGCGCGGCTGCGGGGATGGGAGGTGGCCCGGTCGAGCCCCGGCGGGTTGGTCGCGCGCGCCACGGACGGTACGAATCGCGCCTTTGCCGACGCGGATGGGTTCATCGCGTGGGCGCAAAGCGAGCTGTCGTAAACCAGGTGTGAAGATTGGGGCATTCCCCGAGCCGGGGCCGGAAACACAGCTCGCGGGCGGGAGACTGGCGCTTTCTCCTCTACCGGCGTTGCAGTTCGAATCTGCCGCAAGGACAGCCGGGCGCAATGCCGGCCATCCGCTCGCCGGAGGAATCGATGGCGCCCACGAAGCTGCATTTGAGATAGCCGGGCGGTTGCTTGATCCAGTCGCCCGCGATGAGCGAGATCTCGCGAGACCGGCGCTGAAAAATTCCGCTGACATGAAAGCTCCCCGTCGCCCGAGCCGGGTCGCCCGGCGTGGGATAGAATTCGCGGGTGCCCGAGACGCGCCCCGCCCTGTCGACGCTGATTTGCACTTCCGTTCCGACCTGCACGCCGCCGCATTGGTGCCAGCCATGCCATAAACCCGAAGGATCGAATTCAGGTGCGGACTCGGCCGGCACACGATTCATTCGGAGCGTGGGGGGCGTAGCGGCTGTCAGGCGGGGGCTTTTGCCGTAGCTGACCGTCCCGTTGGCGAACTGCGGCGGAAGGGACGGCGCGATTTCGTCGAAGCGCGCGTATTTGGGCGATTCGTCGTTGGGGTCGATTTTGACGATGGCCCAGCGATGGTCGGGGACGGCGCCGCCGCCTTGGATATAGCGGGCCGTGTAGGAAACGACGAAGAGCTTGGTGCCGGGCATCCAGTGGTCGGTGACGCGGCGGTCAGGCCTTGAGTAACCTTCAACGGATGTTTTCAGCGTAATCCAGCTGCGGACAATGAAGAGGGGAGACCGAAAGAGGTATACGGGGGTCGGGGAAATCGGAGCGTAGAGGACCCAGAAGAACCACAACACCGGCGAGAGGATTACGGCGGCGGCACCCAGGAGGATGACACGCCGCTTGGTGAAGAAAGGCTTCGGAGGCGGCGGTGGTAGCGGGGGCGGCGGCAGGACCGGGACCGGCTCGCGGGCGAAGGCCTCCTCAACCTCTTGCCAGAAGGCGTCGGAGTGTTGACTGCTTGTTGCGGCGTCGTCCATCCCGGCTCCGGCGACGAATCTGGAAATCGCGCTCAGCGTAGCAAAGAGAAAGTCGAATGAAAAAGGAACCGGTCCCAAGACAGCCCCGATTCCGCGTCATATCTCTCCGAAGCCGTCGCCGCTCCGGAAGGCGCGTCGAGGGCGAAGCATTCTTTGTGTTGGATGCTCCCTCTTCCCTGGATATTTGCCGGAGCCGCCGAGGCGGCTCCGGCATGGGATGGCTCAGTCCGATTCATGCTCGTGCCGCATCATGTCGCGCAGTTCTTCGAGGTCGGCGTATTCGTCGATCTCGAAGGATTCGAGCGGTTCCGATTCGGCGATGAGTCTTTGGATGTTTTCGATACTCGGCATTGGATTTCTCCTTCTGGAAATGCGCGGCCCCGGCGCGATGCCGAGGCCGCAGGTTGATTAGAATTCGGAAGTGTCGGAGTTCTGCTGGCCGTTCTTCTTCGGCGTCTGACGATCCCATTGGAGCGTGTAGCCAGCCTGTTCGCTCTTGACCAGAACGCAGTAGATGGGCCGCGCGAAGCTGGGGTCGTCGAGTTTGACCGAGATATAGGCGTTGCCCGCTTTCGAGGTCCGCTTCCAGCCCGCGCCGATTTCCGATTCTCCGAGCAGGACGCGATAGACCGGGCCTTTGTCGGTCGGATTTTCGACCGGCGCGAAGGCGATTTTCGCCGCGTGCAGAGCGAGGGTTGAGAGGGTGCCGAGGAAGCCGCCGTCTTTTTGCTTCGTCAGTGTTGCAATCGTAGCCATGATAATTTTCCTTTCAGATTTGAGAGACCGCCCATTGCGGCCTCGACAGCGACCGTTAAAACGCCGCCGGACGACGCGGCTCAACACCCGCAGGGCTGGGGAATTTTGCAGCGCAGCGATCGCGAGGAATCGCCGCTTGCGGCGAGGGGAAAATTCCTGTTGAACCGCTAGGCCAAGGCGTTAGTGTCGCGTGTGGAGAGGATGCAATTGATGGCGCGGTCTCAGAATATCCCCGAAAGGAAATCATGGCGCTCAAATTGCCTGGCGGAGCATGACGGCGGCGCGCCGGCGCTCGATGCGTTTTCGCGTGGGTGCGGCAGAGAGTCTGCGCGGTCGCTAAAAGCTGGATAAAGGCCAGGTTGCGGCCTGCGTGAGAGTCGGGGTGGGTTGGATGCGGTTCGAAGCGGTCAGGTAATGCCCTGGGTCAAGCTCGATGCCGATGAAGCGGCGCCCTTTGGTCTGGGCGGCGACCAGGGTGGAACCAGATCCGCAAAATGGGTCGAGGACAATGCCGTCCGGCTCGCAGAACGCGCCGATCAGCGGCTCCAACACCTGCGTCGGCTATCGGATCAGTCAAAAGCTCAGCCTGTGGATGGTGTGCCGCGATTCGTACCGTTCTGCTCGTCCGGTTCCAGAATCGGGATCTCTTCTGAACTTGGCGGTATCGCTCTGCCTTCGGAGTAGCCATCATCTTTAGTTGCCGCACTATCAAGGGAACTCGTCACAGGGTTGTCGCGGTCTGGTGGCTGCAAGTGTTTCGCAGCAAGCCTAATAAGCTTTGGAGCATCCTTAGGCACATTCTTACAAAAGAATAGAGCAGTTGGTCCGCCGGGAGGCGGAGGATCGGGTGGCCTTTTTGGGGGCGGCGAAACTGGAACGCGAGATTCGGTCCCGCCCGTCATAACTTTCGCCTCATCAGTAGAAAATAGTTCGTCGAAGAAGTCACCAGATGCATCCAAATCGCAGTCGAATATGCCTGCGAATAGTTTTTCATACTTCGGTCTGTCCGTCGTAGAAAATCTGAATATTTTTGGAATCCCAAACTCATTTGGCATAGCGAGCCATAAGTCGGGCCAAGGCGTCTTGAACGGTGTCCGCATCTCCCTTTTGGACCAACCGCGCTTGAGCAGCCCGGCTTTAGACGCCTCGGCTAGATTGCGCAGGTTTATAGCTGGTTCGAACAGGAGCTGTACGTCGGAGAAATGCCTCTTCGGATTGAAGACCGCTATTCGATGATACTGCATATGCCATGTCAGGTGGCGTATAACGCGAGACGCCGACCACGACGTCTCCTTATTCCCCCAATCGAACACATACATCTGATGTGTTATCGATCGAATGATCTTGCAGTAAAGGTCGTTCCACTCTGAAATATCGAAGGTCGGGTCTTCTTCGACATACAAGTACAGCGCGGCCAAGGCGGCATTCGCGTCGGCATGATAGTCGACTGAGCGGAGCACCGATTCAGCCCTGTCTGTGTCCTTGTAAGTCTCATTCCTTAGGCCTTGCTTGATATGAAATAACTCATGAAGAATGAAATTGTCGAACGCCATCGCACGCTGACGGGGGTCCAGGTTCAGACTAGATGCCATGCCCTCCCACTGAGCTTTAAAGCTTTTGCTAAAGTAAGCGCCGCCTCTTAGGAGCGAGAAATAGAAATCTGCGGTTTCTCCCTCGACCTTCGAAGGAGACTTGCTTCTGTGATAGATCAGCGAATCAAGACCAGACTGCTCCTTCAGCCATTTCAGGTAGGCGAGCTGCGGTACGTATAGGGGCGTGTTACCCGTCAGGCGCGAGACTGCCTTCTTGAGCCATTTCAATCTGCTCGAAAACACATCATCAAATCGGGTCTTTACCACGTTCTTGTCCGTCTAGAAACAACGAATCGCCCGATCAAATATCCGTGCGGGAAGCTCTTTTCGCTCCAAACGGCTGCTTGCAAACATTAGGCGTTGTGGTTCCTCAGGTCAATGAAACGGGCGCCCGACAAGACGGCTGTCACCAGAATCTATAAATGAAGGCGGCCCCTCGCGGGCGCGACAACAACTGTAATAGAGCACATTCTGAAACTCAAATACCAAGGGAACTGGGCCCTCGATGCTCGTTTGCATCCTCGGTAATCAGAGCCTCTGGCGCCACCACATTTCCAGCGAATAAGGACCGTCCGCCGTCGCCAAGATTGCAGACGCGGGCTTTGAAACCTACGGCTCGTGACGGGACGGTAGCGGTTTTATTATGGTAATGCCCGGACGGATGACGTGCTGCAACAAGGGAGGCCGATCCACACGTTTACCATCAACGTAAAAGCTTTGTTCCCGCACTGAGCCGTCCGACTTGCGAATGATGAAAGCGGGGCCGTCCTCGCGATGACGTCTCCCTCGATTGTAGTAAGATTCTCGGATGGAACCGTCCTGGAGGCGCGTGACAACAGCCGGGCCATCGTCGCGATGGTACTTACCCTCCCGGTAGTATTCTTCGTTTCTCATGCAATGGGCCCGGGTGATAACCGCAGGGCCATTGCCGCGATGGATCTTACCATTACGATAGTATAGTTCACGACCGTTACCGCTGGTGTAGCGCTCTACCATTGCGGGACCATCTCTGCGATCAAGCTTGGCATCGTGTTTACGAAGCCAACTGTCGAGCGCGTTAGCGGTCTGGTGCTTCTGATGCGCTAGCCAAGCCAGTGCCGAATGCAAAGTCTTCTCAGAGACGATATAGCAGTTGGTGATCTCGACGTCTGTGCCGTTGAGTGTCTCCGTCTTGAAAGTCAACGTTATGTGCCTGGTAGTTTTGCTTGTCATGATGTTTAGCTCCTATGTGTGCTTACAAGCGGATGTCTTTAGCGTTGGTAGTTAATGGTGATCATAGATAGTTGTTTATAACGCGAACAATGATTGTAGTGGGTCTTAAAATTGTACTGAGTCAGCTGAGAGGTTCGGCAGGTCGCTCAAGTGATTGATAAGACTTAGGATTTGATGTCAGGCCGGCCGTCGTGAGGGTCTGTTGGGTAGTCATGCGTGATTTCCTTTCCAGTTTCATTCGGCCTCCACCATGGGGCCTCACAGCGAAGCGGCCTCGTGGGGGAGGCTGGAGGTCGTGAAGCTGTTGGGCGAGTGGGTCGGGTACCAGCCGCAGCCGCCTGGCGAGGAGCGGATCGGAGAACCTTTTCATTTACCGTCGTCATCGCTTGCGAATTGGGCAACGAAATAGGTTCCGACTTGACGAGAAGGCAATTGATGGCGCGGTCGCAGAATATCCCCGAAAGGAAATCATGGCGCTCAAATTGCCTGGCGAAGCATGACGGCGGCGCGCCCGGCGCTC
>JAJYAH010000292.1 GCA_021779635.1 Pseudomonadota bacterium
TCCACGACCGAATCGCCGACCGGCAGCCGCCGCACCAGCCGTTGCGCCGTGATCAGGATGTCGGCGCTCATCGAAGCCTTGGCGAGCGTCTCCTCGGCGCCGGTGGTTTCGAACAGGATGCGCCGTTCGGCGTCGCGATCCGGATAATCGACGTCAATTTCCATCAGGAAGCGATCGAGCTGCGCTTCCGGCAGCGGGTAGGTGCCTTCCTGCTCCAGCGGATTTTGCGTGGCCAGCACATGGAACGGCTTCGGCAGATCGTGGCGCGCGCCGGCGACGGTGATGTGCTGTTCCTGCATGGCCTGCAGCAGCGCCGATTGGGTGCGCGGGCTTGCGCGGTTGATTTCGTCGGCCATCAAAAGCTGGGCGAACACCGGTCCGGAGATGAAACGGAACGACCGCTTGCCGGTGCTGCTCTCGTCCAGCACCTCGGCGCCTAGAATGTCCGAGGGCATCAGGTCCGGCGTGAACTGGATGCGCTTGGCGTCGAGCCCGAGCGTAATCCCGAGGGTTTCGACCAGCTTGGTCTTGGCAAGACCGGGAACGCCGATCAGAAGCGCATGACCGCCGGACAGGATCGTCACCAGGGTATTTTCAACCACCCGGTCCTGACCAAAGATAACGGTGGAAATCGCTTCCCTGGCGGCACGGATTTGACCGGCAACCTGCTCGGCCGAGCGGACGATTACGTCCTCAAGTTTTTCGACGCCGTTTGTCCCAGCAACGTTAGCCATCTCTACGCCCGTCATCGGTCACTCCTTGCCTGAAACGCCGCCGCTTGCGTCGTCATGCCACCAACCCCATGCTAAACTTATGCGAAGGGCATGTATTCGTTGAATTAAACTATCCCCACATTATCGGGGTTTCGGGGTAAGAACGGCATCACGAAGTGGCGACTTTTGCTTCGGGTTTCACGCTTGATCCGGTCCGAAGACGTGCACCAATCATGCCAAACAAGATCAGAGTCAGGGCAAACAATGGCGAAGCAAGGGCAGACACCCAATCAGGGCCTCGACGGGCTGACCGCCGCCGCCAGGGACGCTGCGACCGCCGGCAAGGGCCTGCCGCCTGTGCATTTGTGGAATCCGCCGTTCTGCGGCGATCTCGACATGCGAATCGCCAGCGATGGCACGTGGTTCTACATGGGCACCCCGATCGGCCGCCCGGCGCTGGTGCGCCTGTTTTCAACGATACTCAAGCGCGAGGACGGCAAGCACTTTCTCGTGACTCCGGTCGAGAAGGTCGGCATCCGGGTCGACGATGCGCCATTCCTCGCGGTCGAGATGCAGCAGGAAACCGATGGGCGGGACCGGCTGCTGCGGTTCCGCACCAACGTAGACGACTGGGTGCCATGCGATTCCGGGCACCGGCTGCGGTTCGAGGCGGCCGCCGACGGGGGGCTCACGCCCTATCTTCACGTCCGCGCCGATCTGTGGGCCAAGGTCACGCGCGCGCTTTACTACGATCTGGTTGACATGGGCGAGGAGCGGATGGTCGATAGTCGCCCCATGTTCGGGGTCGCATCGGCAGGCGAGTTTTTTGCGATGGCGGATGCCGAACAGGTGAGGGGCGCGCTTTGAACGAGCCGATGCTGAAGACCGAACCCGCTGCGATCAGTTCGGCGGAGTTTTTCGATCGGGCCCGCGCGCGGCTGCGCTTCGACATTCCCGCCGGCCTGACCGATGCCAGCGTGGTGCCGCCGAGCGGCGATCAGGGCACCGACCGGATGCTGAAGATCATCGCGCAGGAACGGCCGATCCGTCCCGCGGCGGTGCTGATCCCGGTGGTGGATCACGCGCAACCGACCGTGCTGTTGACGCAGCGCTCGGCGCACCTCAACGATCATGCCGGCCAGATTTCCTTCCCCGGCGGCAAGATCGATGCGACCGACGCCTCGCCGCTCGATGCCGCGCTGCGCGAGGCCGAAGAAGAGATCGGCCTCGACCGCCAGTTCATCGATCCGATCGGCTATCTCGATCTCTACGCGACCGGTTTCGGGTTTCGTATCCTGCCGACGGTGGCGCGGGTAAGGCCAGGCTTCAAACTGCGCGTCAATAAGGGCGAAGTGGACGACGCGTTCGAAGTCCCGCTGGCCTTCCTGATGGATCCCGCGAATCATCAGCTTCACCGCAAGGAATTCCGCGGCATGGAGCGCGCGTATTACGCCATGCCATTTGAGGAGCGCTATATCTGGGGCGCGACCGCGGGGATTTTGCGCGTGCTATATGAGCGGATCTCTCTGCCATGATCCGTCCGGCTTTCAGCGAAGTCGGAATTTTCCTGATCCCGTTTGTGGTCTATGCGCTGTTTTTGATCGCGACACGCTCCGGCCTGCTGGTGCAGTCGTCATGGCCGCTGCATTTGATCGGCAAACTGCTGCTCGGTTCGCTGATACTGGTCGTCATCAGTTTCATTTTGCTGGCGCATTTTTCCGGCGGGGCGCCGCATTCGACCTACATTCCCGCGCACATCGAGAACGGCAAGCTCGTTCCCGGAGTCGAAAAATGACCGATGCGCGCGTGCTCGACGACGCGCCCTGGCTCGCCTCCGGACCGGCTGCCCGGCTGCTCGGATTGCTCAACGGCAATGGCGAGGAAGCCCGCGTGGTCGGCGGCGCGGTGCGCAACGCGCTGCTAAAGCTTCCGATCGGCGATATCGATATCGCCACCACCGCGCTGCCCGCCGAAGTGATCCGCCGCGCCCGGGCGGCCGGCATCAAGAGCGTGCCGACCGGCATCGAACACGGCACCGTGACCCTGGTCGTCGATGCCCGGCCGTTCGAGGTCACCAGCTTGCGCGAGGATACCGAGACGTTCGGCCGCAAGGCGAAGGTCGCATTCGGCCGCGACTGGGTGCGCGACGCGGAGCGGCGCGACTTCACCATCAATGGCCTGTCGGTCGATGCCGGCGGCGTCATTCACGATCACGTCGGCGGCTATGACGATCTCGTCGCAAGGCGGGTGCGCTTCATCGGCGATCCGAACCGGCGTATCGCCGAAGATTATCTGCGCATCCTGCGGTTTTTTCGCATTCACGCCGCCTATGGCAGAGGCGAGCCCGACCGCGCGGGATACCTCGCCTGCATCGACGCGCGCGCGGGCCTTGCGACCCTGTCCGCCGAACGCGTGCGCATGGAAATGCTGAAGCTGTTGGTTGCGGAAGGTGCGGTCGGCGCGCTGGTGGCGATGGCGGATGGCGGATTGCTGCTGTCGATTTTAGGCGGTGTCGCCTATACCGGGCCGTTTGCCGCCATGGCCGCCGCGGAGCGCTCGCTCGGACTTGAAGCTGACCCGGTTCGCCGCCTCGCCGCGCTGGGGGTCGCCGTCACCGAGGACGCGAGGCGGCTTGCGGCGCGCCTGCGGCTCAGCAACAGCGAAACCAGGGCGCTCGATTCAATGGGCCATCGCTGGTGGCGGCTCGCCGGCATGGACGAGGCGACCGCGCGGCGACGGCTCTATCGGCTCGGCGCCGACCGCTACCGCGACCGGCTGATGCTGGCATGGGCGCGGGCAGGCGGGGCGACCCCTTCGGCGCCATGGCGTGAGCTTGCCACCCTGCCGGAGCGCTGGAGCGCGCCGAAATTTCCGCTGAAGGCGAGCGATTTCGTCGCCCGCGGAATTGCCGAAGGCCCGGCGCTCGGCCACGTGCTCGCGCTCGCCGAAGACGCCTGGCTCGCGGCGGATTTTCCGCTCGATGAATTGGCGCTCAAGGCCATCGCCGACCAAACCGTCACCCGCTTTACCCGCGACCACAGGCTGTGAGTCGTGCGGCTTCGCCGGTCTGCCGCGCCGTCGGCTCGCCACGACCCGAGCTATGGCCATTTCACTTCGGGCGGCATCGACGACAGGATGGAATCGACATTGCCGCCGGTCTTGAGGCCGAAGGTGGTGCCGCGGTCGTAGAGCAGGTTGAATTCGACATAACGGCCGCGCCGGATCAGTTGCTCCTCGCGATCCTCCGGCGTCCAGCGCGTATTGAAATTCCTGCGCACCAGTTCGGAATAGATCTTCAGAAACGCGCGGCCGACATTCCGGGTGAAGGCGAAGTCGGCATCCCAGTCGCCGGAATCATGGTGGTCGTAAAAAATGCCGCCGACGCCGCGGGCTTCCTTGCGATGCGGCAGGTAGAAATAGTCATCGCACCACTTCTTGTACCTGTCGTAGTCGGCCACGCTGTTGGCGCTGCTGCAAGCCGCCCGCATCGCCGCATGAAACGCGACCGTGTCGGCGTCTTCCTGGGTCCGCCGCCGGTCGAGCACCGGGGTCAGATCCGATCCGCCGCCAAACCATGCCTTCGTCGTCACCACGAAGCGGGTGTTCATGTGCACGGCCGGAACGTGTGGGTTGCGCATATGCGCGATCACCGAAACCCCCGACGCCCAGAAACGCGGATCGTCGGCAGCGCCGGGAATCTGCGCGCGAAATTCGGGGCTGAATTCGCCGTGCACCGTCGAGCAATGCGCGCCGACTTTCTCGAACAGACGTCCGTGCATTACCGACATCACGCCACCGCCGCCGGGCTGGCCGGTATGGTCGGTGCGTTTCCATGGCGTGCGCGCGAAACGCCCCGCGGCACCCGGATAGAGCGAGGCCGGCGCATCGTCCTCCAGGCGCTCGAAGGCCGTGCAAATGTCATCGCGCAGGGCTTCGAACCAGGTCTGTGCCCGCGCCTTGCGATCCTCGATCACGGAGATGTCCATCGGCGGCGTCGCCTTGTTGTTTGACGCGTCTTCTTCGCGCGCCAACGCTTTAACTCTGCGGGCCGAAATAGCTGCAGCTCTCGTTGCAACTGTCGCGGTGAACGCTCACCCGCGTGATCGGGCCGGCGTGCTGAACCTGCTGCCAGATAAAGCGCGAAAGGTTCTCCAGCGTCGGCGGACCCAGCGCCTCGACCTTGTTGAGCAACTTGTGGTCGAGCATTTTCCGCACTTCGGCCATGCGCTGTTCGAGAAGCCCGAGGTCGAGCACCATTCCGGTTACGGGGTCGGGCAGGCCGCGCACCGTCACCTCGGCGCGGAAGGAGTGGCCGTGGATTTCCTCGCTTGCCGAACCCAGCGTCGTTCCCGCCAGCGAATGGGCGGCCTCGAACCGGAACGATTTCGTCAATTCCCACATCGGTAAATCCAAATTCTATCTGATGCCAATTCTATCTGATGCCAAGCGTCTTGTGTGTCTGCAGGCTGAGCCGCCACTGCGGGTGGCGCAGACAATAATCCACCGCGCGCGCGGTATTCTCGATGATGTCCGGGCCGTCCATCGGCTGCAGCGAAAAGCGCTCAAAGGCCAAATCGACAAAGGCCTCGGGTGCGGCATCCGCCTGCGGATAAATCAATTTGAGCTCATGGCCTCGCCGTATCGCCAGTTCGGCGCCGGCCTTGGGGCTGACGCAGATCCAGTCCATGCCGTCGGGCGGATCGATCGTGCCATTGGTCTCGACGCCGATGCTGAAACCGTGTCCGTGCAGCGCATCGATCAGGGCGGCATCGACCTGCAGCAACGGTTCGCCCCCGGTCAATACCACGTAGCGGTTGACGCCGGTTCCGGTCCATTGCGCGGCGATGGTGTCGGCGAGCTCCCGGGCCGAGGCATAGCGGCCGCCCAGCGTTCCGTCGGTTCCGACAAAATCGGTATCGCAAAACCGGCATGTCGCGGTGGCGCGGTCTTGCTCGCGGCCGCTCCAGAGATTGCAGCCGGAGAACCGGCAAAATACCGCGGCCCGCCCGGCATGGGCGCCTTCGCCCTGCAAGGTCAGAAAGATTTCCTTGACCGCGTAACTCACCGCACCGTCTCCTTCATTGCGGGACTGGTTTGCCGCAGCGCCTCGCCTAATGCCATCGCCGCCGCGACAGCGACGTTGAGCGAGCGCAAGCCCGGCTGAATAGGGATTACCAGCCGCGCATCGGCTGCGGCGGCGACATCTTCGGGAACCCCTGCGGATTCACGCCCGAACAGCAGGATGTCGGCCGCTCCGTAGCGATAATCAAGATAGGAAAGGGTTGTCCTGGTCGTGAACAGGATCAGCCGATACCGTGTGTCGTTACGCCATTGCTCGAATTTTGACCATGAATCGTGGCGGGTAATCGTCACCTTATCCAGATAATCCATGCCGGCCCGGCGGAAGTGCCGGTCGGATACCGGAAAGCCCGCTGGTTCGATAATGTGGGCTTGCACATTCAGGCACGCGCAAAGACGCAGAATCGTCCCGGTATTCTGGGGGATGTCGGGCTGGAAAAGTGCGATCTGCATTCTCTGATCGTCCCGGAGGGTCGCCATGAAATGTCTGAATAAATCATCGCTTAGCGCGGAATGAGTGCATTGCACGCAAGTCAGCCGATAGCGGGCTTGCGCTCGTCCGGCAAGGGTGCCAATAGAACGATTCTGGACTGCCTGTTCCGCCCGGTTGGCTGGGACAAGTGGTCTTCCTGCCGCCGCGGGGGTCGCGGGCGCCGGCAGCCTCCTCCGGTTCGTTTGGGCGTTGCCTGGGGCGGTTCCACCGGCTGCAGCTGAGAAAGGGTTTGGAATCGTGACGACAGCGTCTTCGGCGGATCCGACACGCCGTGATTTCCTCTTTGTTGCAACGGGAGCCGTTGCTGCGGTTGGTGGAGTGGCCACGCTTTGGCCCCTCGTTTCCCAGATGAATCCGGATGCCTCGACGATCGCGGCCGGGGCGCCGATCGAAGTCGATCTGACGCCGATTGCCTCCGGGCAGGACATCAAGGTGTTCTGGCGGGGCAAACCGATCTACATCATGAACCGCACCAAAAAGCAGGTCGATGAGGCCCGCGCGGTGCCGGTTGACAGCCTTAAGGACCCCGCGACCGATCAGTCCCGGGTCAAGGAAGGCCACGATCAGTGGCTGGTCGTGATCGGCATCTGCACCCATCTCGGCTGCATTCCGATCGCCCATGAAGGCAATTACGACGGTTTCTTCTGCCCCTGCCACGGCTCGCAATACGACTCCTCCGGTCGCATTCGCCAGGGACCGGCGCCGGCTAACCTGCCAGTGCCGCCCTATCAATTCGTTTCCGACAGCAAAATCCAGATTGGCTGAGCCTCGGAGCTGATATCCGAGACTTGGGCCCGTCGCGTCGTCTTATTTCCCTGGGGATCGCATCATGAGCGGACCATCCGACTACCAGCCGACCAATCCCGCATTGAAGTGGATTGAACGGCGTCTCCCGATTATGGGTCTCATGCACTCCTCGTTCGTGGCCTATCCGACGCCGCGCAACCTGAACTACTGGTGGACCTTCGGCGCCATCCTTTCGATGATGCTCGGGCTGCAGATCCTGACCGGCGTGATCCTCGCCATGCACTACACGCCGGAGGCCACGATGGCCTTCAAGTCGGTCGAAGGCATCGTCCGCGACGTGAATTATGGCTGGCTGCTGCGCAACATGCACGCCAGCGGCGCCTCGATGTTCTTCCTCGCCGTCTACATCCATATGTTCCGCGGCATTTATTACGGGTCATACAAGGAGCCGCGCGAAATCCTCTGGATTCTCGGCGTCATCATCTACCTCCTGATGATGGCAACGGGCTTCATGGGCTACGTGCTGCCGTGGGGCCAGATGAGCTTCTGGGGCGCCACCGTCATCACCAATCTGTTCTCCGCCATTCCCTATGTCGGCGACAGCATCGTGACCCTGCTGTGGGGCGGCTATTCGATCGGCAATCCGACGCTGAACCGCTTCTTCTCGCTGCATTATCTGCTGCCGTTCGTGATCGCGGGTGTCGTGGTGCTGCACGTCTGGGCGCTGCATGTCGTGGGCCAGAACAATCCGGCCGGGGTCGAGGCGAAGACCGAAAAGGACACTGTGCCGTTCACGCCCTACGCCACCATCAAGGATGCGTTCGGTCTTTCCTGCTTCCTGCTGTTCTTCGCCTGGTTCATCTTCTACATGCCGAACTATCTCGGCGACGCCGACAACTACATTCCCGCCAATCCCGGCGTGACCCCGACGCATATCGTGCCGGAATGGTATTATCTGCCGTTCTACGCCATCCTGCGCTCGATCCCGAACAAGCTCGCCGGCGTCATCGCGATGTTCTCCGCGATCATCGTGTTGGCATTCCTGCCGTGGCTCGATACCGCGCGGACGCGCTCGTCCAAGTATCGCCCGCTGGCGAAGCAGTTCTTCTGGATCTTCGTCATCGTCTGCGTG
>JAJYAH010000293.1 GCA_021779635.1 Pseudomonadota bacterium
ACCTTTTCAAGCACATAACCAAAACGAGAAACGACAACAGGAAGGTAGCAAAATGAGCTTCAAGAAGAGTTTTATGGCCACCACCGCGATGTCTATTGCGGTTGCCGCGATCATGGGCGCGGGGTGCGCCCCGTCGTCGGCACAAGATGCGAATGCACTCGCTAACGCCGACAAGGACGGCAAGGATTGGATGAGCTACCACGGCAGCTACCAGTCCTGGCACTACAGCCCGCTCAGTCAGATCGATGCCAGCAACGTCAAGAAACTGAAGATCGCCTTCATCCACCAGGTCGGTCACTCGACGCGCGGCGTGCAGTCGATGCCGCTGGCCAAGGACGGCATCATCTATTACTCGGCGTCCTACGACAAAGTGTTCGCGGTCAAGGGCGATACCGGCGAAGTGCTATGGTCGTTCATTCCCAAGCTCGATGACGATCTGGTGGCCCGCCAGACTCACTCGCCCTACAATCGCGGCATGGCGATGAGCGACGGCAAGCTCTACATCGGCACCGTCGACGGCCGGCTGTTCGCGCTCGACATGAAAACGGGCAAGCCGGTTTGGGAAACCAAGCTGATCAATTCCCAGAAGCTCACCGTGGGCTTCACCGGTGCTCCGCTTGTGGTCAAGGACAAGGTGATCATCGGCGCCCAGGGCGGCGAGTGGCCGGGCCGTGGTCCGATTTTCGGCGTCGACTCCAAGACCGGTCAGAAGGTTTGGGAATTCCTCACCGTCGCCGGCACGCCGGAAGCCGAGAAGACCTGGGGCAACGAGTCCTGGCGTACCGGCGGTGGCGGCGGCTGGATGCCCGGCACCTACGACGCCGAGACCAACTCGGTGTGGTGGGGCACGGCCAATCCGGCACCGCTCTATGACTGGAGCGGAGCGGATTACAAGACCGGTGGCGCGCGACCGGGCGACAACCTCTACACCACGTCAGTCATCGCGCTCGACCCCGACACCGGCAAGATCAAGTTCTACCATCAAGAGCTGCCGCATGACGCCTGGGATTTCGACAGTGCGGTCGGCGAATTCGTGAAAATCGATCGCGACGGCAAGAAGTACTACGTGCACCCGAACAAGAGCGGTTACGTTTTCGTCTATGACCGCGCGGATGCCAAGATCGAGAACGTCTACAACATCGTCAAGGCCAGCAACTTCGTCAAGAGCATCGACCCGAAAACAGGCGAGTTGATCGGTCGGCGCGACATGACGGCGGGCAAGCAAACGGACCTTTGCCCGGCGATCGACGGCGGCATCAGCTGGAATTCCGGCACCTATGATCCGCAGACCGGGCTCTACTACAAGGTCGGAAATGAGTGGTGCATGGACCTCGAGATCACGAAGTCCGCGCCAGTCACCGAGCCCCAGGCGCAGCTCGATATCGGCGCCACCTTCACGCTCAAGGATCCTCCCGGCGGCAAGCAGCACGGTCACGTTGACGCCCGGGATCCGATCACCGGCAAGGTGACGTGGTCGGTGGACTTCCCCGAACCGCCGACCGCGAGCCTGCTCTCGACCGCGGGCGGGCTTCTGTTCGTGCCCGACGCGCGCGGCTGGCTGCATGCCATGGACGTCAAGACCGGCAAGGACCTGTGGCAGGGCAATGACGGCGCCACGCATAATGGCGGCATCATCAGCTACGAGGCCGGCGGCAAGCAGTACATTGCCGTCGTCACCGGCGGTCCAAGCCTAGTCGGCGAAGGCTATGCCGAGCAATTCGGCGGCCCCTACAAGAGCATGGAGAAAGACACGGGCTCTCTCGTCGTCTACACGCTCGAATAGTCCCTGTCAGAAGCCTCGGTTCCGATTGAACCGGAACCGAGGCTTCGGCGTTTATTTCCGCGAACCGTGCCGGCGAGGTGTCGCTTCGCCGGCACGCAAAACAAAAATGTACAGTTCCGATTGGCAGAAAGATGAAACGATGGATCGGCCTTTGCCTGATGGCGGGCCTTGCTACTTTTGTGGCTTGCGGCTGCATTTCAGTACCCGCCAGTGGCGCAGAACAAACCCCGGCCCCCTCCTCCGCCGACGACAAGGCAGCCCAGATCGAGCACGGCTCCCAGGCCTTCATTGCGAACGGCTGCGGGTGGTGCCACGCCAACGGCGGCCGCAAGGAGGGACGCTGCCCGCAGTTGATGGACGACGCCCACGACGACAATTTTCTGATGACCCGGATCGCAACCGGCTCACCCGGCCGCATGCCGGCCTTTGGCCAGTCGCTGAAGATCGAGGACATCCAGGCGATCATCGCCTATATCCGAAACCTCAAGCCGTGATTTGAAAGCCCGTCATGACGCCACTTCAACGTATAGCTGGGCTCTGCCGGGGGCTCGTCGTGCCGGTAATTCTGGCCTGCGTGACACTACCCGGCGTTGCCGATGCCCGTCCGCTCGATTCGATCAAAAACCGCGGCATCCTGCTGGTCTGTGCCAATCCCAATGCGCTTCCCTTCGCCAGCAAGACCGGCGATCGCCGCGGCTTTGAGCTCGAGCTTGGCGAAGCGCTGGCCGGCCAGCTCGGCGTCAAGCTCGAGGTCGGCTGGGTGGTGTTCCCAAACCAGTTGGGCCGCGTCGATTGCGATATTGTCCTCGATGCGATCGTGGATGAAGCAAGCGCGCACGAGCGCCATATCCGACTTTCCAGGCCTTATTTGGTGAGCGGCGTCGCCATCGCGCTTCGCCCCGGCGTCAGCGGCGTCACAGACTACGCCGATCTCAAGAAGGGACAGCGGGTCGGCGCGATGGTAGGATCGCTCGCGAGCGTGACGTTGGGTCAGAAGGGTCTGCCGACCATCCCGTACACCTTCGAGGACGACATGGTCGAGGCGGTCGGCAAGGGCGAACTCGATGCGGCGCTCGCTACCCCTGCCAGCATTGGATATTACAATCTGCTCCACAAGGACGCGCCGGTGACGCTGGTGCGCGCCTATCAGAACCAGCCCGAGTTTCGCTGGGAGGTTGCGGTCGGAATGCGCAAGTCCGACGACGCGCTGGTAGCAGCGATCAACGAGGCGATCGATCGGCTGCTTGCCGATGGCACCATTAGCCGGATCTATGCCGGCTACGGGATCGAGCCGAGCTTGCCCAAGGGGCCGTGACCGAACCAGGCGTGCAATGGGCCGTCACTGTAACGCGGTCCGCACCTTGCGTTTCATGTCCAGGGTATCGGTATTGACGGCAATCGCCCGTTCTCCGTTGGCATCCTCAAAATTGGTCACGATCACCTTGAGTTCCGCGTCGTAGAGATCCTTCAATTGCGGGTCGTTCCAGCTGCCATAGGCTGGTTGAAAGGTGAGTTGCGGTGTCTCGCGCGGCTCCAGACCGCCCTTGAAGGCTTGAACGAATACGCCAACGCACCAGATTTTCACCACCGGTTCCATAAGGTCCAGGCAATCAACAAAAGGTTGAGTGAATCGGCTCGCACGCGTCGTTACTCAACAAACCGTGAATTGGTGCGGATCATTTTTCACTGTGCGGGCAGCGGTGGCGGCCGCGTCCACTGCATCCCATGCACAACATCCGTGCGCGTGAACTTCAGCCGCGCTATCCGCGCGTGCGACCATTGGAGAGTTCGGAAATTGCGGCCTCGGCGCGGCGCTGCAGGATGATGGCGCCCTGGCGTCTGGCAATATCGAGAGCGGTCGCGAGAGCCGCGCGCGCCTCATCCTTGTTGTCGCGGCCGAGCGCCAGCAGGCACGCACCGCGCAAACGGTAGATCTCGGGCAAATAGAAGCCGACGCCGGGCTCGTCGATCCCGGCGATGGCGCGGTCGAGATGAACGAGGCCGTCCGCGGGCCGACCGGCAGCCAATAGCACTTCGGCGGCGAGACCGAGATAATATTGCGGAAGCGGACCGACCGCCGTGGCATTGCCGATCTCGGCATCGATCACGCGCGCCGCGCTGGCGACGCCCAACCCGATCGCGGTCGCCCAGGCGGCAAGCACCAGGCTGCCCGCGCGCCACGGCATCAAGCCGAATTTTTCCGCCAGCTCCGCGGCACGATGCGCCGCCGCGAAGGTGGCATCGCGATCGGCCACAAGCTGATGACCGATGCCGGAGTTATGCAGTCCATGCGCGAGGCTATTGGGATGGTCGAGCATCTCGGCAAGGCTGATCGCTTGTGCGAAACTTCGCGCCGCCTCTGGCCCGGCGCCCGCCAGTTGCTGCGAGTTGCCAAACTGCACATGGGCACAAACGCCGGGATCGTGCCCACCGAAGGCGTGGCCGAGGTGACGGTGGCGGTCCATATCGTAGAGCTCGATACCGTTCCGGCAATCGTCCAGCGCATCGGCGACATCGCCGCGGAAAAAAGCGGTCGACCACCGGCAATGGTAGGCTTCGAGCAGCAATTCGCCGTCGCCGGAGTTTTGCGCAAGCGTCACGAGTTCCCTCGCCCGGTCGAGTGCGAGCGCGGTCTTGCGCTTGATATTGGCGTTGATCCACAGGCCCCATTTCGCCTGAAACAATCTCGGTCCATCCCCCAATTTCTCGCCGATCTCGTTGGCGCGGGTATAGGCCTCTTCCACCTCGGCGCTGCGCATGCCGTGGGTGACAACCGACGCCGCGCCGAGCTTGAGCAGAAAATCCAGTTGCCGGTGCATGCCTTCTGGCGATGGCATCGCCTGCGCCAGCTTGAGGCCTGCCGAGAAATGCGCGGTCGCCTCCGGATAGGCTGACCGGCTCACCGCCTGATCGCCGGCGCGCATGCGATAGTCGCTTGCGGGAGCCAGAACGCCGGCCTCGCCGAAATGATGCGCCAGCAGGTCCGGTTCGCGCGCCGTGACGTCGGCGAAATGTTTCTCCAGCGTCGTGGCGATGCGTTGGTGCCATTCGCGGCGGCGCGTCAACAGCAAGCTCTCATAGGCGGCGTCACGCACCAGCGCATGCTTGAAACTGAAGGCCCGCTCCTGGCTGCGCTCTTCGGGAAACACAATTCCCGCCGCGACAAGCTTCGCCAGCGTGGCCTCGAGTTCATCTGCTTTCCGCGAGGTAACCGCGCCGAGCAGCGAAAGATTGAATTGCCGGCCGATGACGGCGGCGATCTGAGCCACTTCGCGCGCCTCACCGAGGCGATCAAGACGGGCCATCAGCGAGTCCTTGAGCGTAGCCGGCACAATGCTGTCTTCGCCGGCCGATTCCATCACGCTCTTGGTCAATTCCTCGACGAACAGGGGAATGCCATCGGTCTTGGCGACGATCGTCGCCACGGCCTGCGCCGACAGGCCATGCGCGGCAGCGACGCAAGCAGCCAACTGCGCGCATTCCTGACGGCCGAGGCGACCGAGCGTCAGCAGGGTCGCTTGCGGCCGGGTCAGCCAGGGCGGCGCAAAATCCGGCCGCGCGGTGACCACGGCCAGCGCTTGCGCCCGGCCGATGCTGTCAGTCAACCGCATCATCATTTCGAGTGTGGTGGCGTCGATCCAGTGCGCGTCTTCCAGCACGATGATGACCGGCTCGTTCTCGCCCATGCGAAGGAATTCGTCGACGATGAGCGCCAGGGTTGACGCCTTGCGCTGAGCCGGTGTCTGCGATGACGGTTCGGCCGCGGCATACGGGATCGACAACAGCTCGGCCAATAACGCCATCGCGGCCGGCTTCGAGGCCCTCGGCAGCGCGAACAGGACGCCGAGCTTCTCGATCCGCGCCTCCGGCGTATCGGTAGCGGCAAGGCAGGCGGCGCGGCCGAGATATTGGATAACCGGATAAAGCGCGCTGTCGCTGTGATAGGGCGAGCATTGCAAATGGATGCGCGCATGCGGCTCGCCGGCGAGCGCTTCCTGCAGCGCCTCGATCGAGCGCGATTTTCCGATCCCTGCTTCGCCGATCACCGTGACGATCTGCCCCTCACCCTGCTGCGCCATGCGCCAGCGGTCGAGCATCAAGCCCATTTCGTGGGCGCGGCCGATCAGCGGCAGATTGTGGCCGGCGCGGATCGCGGCAAAGCGGCTTTCGACCGACGCTTCGCCCCGCACCCGCCAGGCAGGCACCGGGCGCGCAAACCCCTTCAATTCATGTTCGCCGGTAGGTTCGAGCTCGAACAGGCCGCCGAGCAGATTCCGGGTCGAGTCGCTGACAAGAATGGTGTCCGGCCCGGCAAGTGCCTGCAGCCGCGCGGCGAGATTGGGGGTTTCACCGACAATGGTGCGCTCCTGCGCCGAGCCGGTCCCGATGATTTCGCCGACCACGACGAGGCCGGTGGCGATGCCGACCCGGGTCTGTATCCGCGTCCGGTCCGGCAATTCGATGCCGCCGACTTCGGCCAGAATGTCGATCGCGGCGCGAACGGCGCGTCCCGCCGCATCCTCGAAGGCACGCGGAAAACCGAAATAGGCCAGAACGCCGTCGCCCATGAACTTGGCAACGAAGCCGCCATATCGTCCGATCGCGCCCGCGGCGGCGTCCTGATAGCGCCGGATCAAGCCCCCGAGCAGTTCGGGATCGATCTTGCCTGACAGCGCCGTCGAGCCGACCATGTCGGAAAACAATACCGTCACCTGACGCCGCTCGGCATCACCCGAACCCGACCCCTCGGGGCTGGAAGGCCTCGATGGGGCCGGTTCGGCGCCGCGTCCGGCGATCGCCTTCAAAAGGCGGCGGCGGTTTCCCAGCGACAGGCCGAGCCGTTCGAGATCGCTTTCGCTCAGCTCGGGCAGAATATCGAGGTCGATATCGTTCGCCTCGAAGGCGTCCGCATATTGCTCAAAATTGTTCCGGTGCAGCCAGTCGCGAAGATCGCTCATGACGTCGGTTTCCCAGGCCCTCGCTGTCACGCCCAAGCTGACACATTCGGTCAGACTTAAGCAATGCAATGACGGCCGCCGTCAGACCGGGGAGGACGAAGAACGCCCCTTTTTGGCCGCCGCGTTTGGCGCGGTCTTCTTTGCCGCGGCCTTCTTCACCGCGCTCCCCTTCCCCTCATCCTCCAGCGCCTTGCGCACCTGCTTGAATTCGCTCCGATCTGCTTTGTCGACCTGCGGGAATTTCAGATCCAGTTTTTCCAGCGCGCTGACGATGGTGGAGCCGATCACCACCCGCGCGAACCATTTGTGGTCGGCTGGCACCACATGCCATGGCGCCGCTGTACTTGAGGTGTGCCGGATGACCTCCTGATACGCGGCCTGGTATTTCCCCCACCGCCCGCGCTCGCCGATATCCGCCATCGAGAATTTCCAGTTCTTCGACGGCTGCTCGAGCCGGCCGAGAAACCGCTGGCGCTGCTCCTGCTTCGACACATTGAGAAAGAACTTCAGGACGATGGTGCCGTTGCGCGCGAGGTAGTGCTCGAACGCGGAAATATCCGTGAACCGCTCGCGCCAGATGTTTCTGGTTATCAGCCGCGGCGGGATCTTCTGCTTGGCGAGGAGTTCCGGATGCACCCGCACCACCAGGCATTCCTCGTAATAGGAACGATTGAAAATGCCGATGCGGCCGCGCTCCGGCAGCGCAACCGCGCTGCGCCACATGAAATCATGGTTGAGCTCGTGGGTTGACGGCTGCTTGAACGAGGTGACCTCGCAACCCTGCGGATTGACGCCATCGAAGATGCTCTTGATGGCGCTGTCCTTGCCGGCCGCGTCCATGCCCTGAAAGATCAGGAGCAGCGACCAGCGATCCTGCGCGTAAAGCTTCTCCTGAAAATCGTTCAGGCGTTTTCGGTTGGCATCAAGGATCTTTTCGCCCTTGGCCTTGTCGAGGCCGCCCCTCTCTTTGGTCTTGTGCGACTTGAGATGGAACTCGCCGGATCCGTCGAAACGGAACGGCGCAACGAAAGGCCGCAACTGGAGGCCAAGGGATGGCGCGGGTTTTTTGCTCATGACGCGGGGAACTCCGGTTCTGCTGTCATATATCGCAGCCCGTTGCGAACTGCTTCTCGATAAAGGCGGTGACAAAACGCGGCATCGCCGCCGTCACGTCGGACGTCGTGCGCACCAGATGCATGGCGGCCAGTTCGGGCTGATGCTGCCGGGCGAGATTGGCCTCGATCCTCGCGCGCAGCGCTTCGCCGGTCGAATCGACGTTCAATATCCGCATCATCGCAATCGCATGGCCCGAGACCACGCAATCCCAATGCGCGCCGGCGCGATAATCCGCCGGCGTCAGGCCGGTTTCCTCCTCGACCTCGCGGGCGATGCTGGCCGCCATATCGACCGCGTCAAGCCGGA
>JAJYAH010000294.1 GCA_021779635.1 Pseudomonadota bacterium
AATGGTCTGCCGAAGCGCGCAACAGAACCGGAGTTGATTTGTAGGACGGCGTTCCGGATTTGACGTCGTAATGATCCAGTGCCACCAGGACGTTGGCTTCGGGATAGTAGGTCGCAATCGAGCCCTGCGCGATATTATAGGCGACAGCCGTCAGATTGCGCATAACGCGTTCGCCCGGTTTCGCTCCCGCATCGGGTACGACGCTGAGATCGACCAGGTCACCGTGTTTTAAACCTCGGCTGCCGAGGTCGCGCTCATTGACGAATACGACATCGCGCCGCCCCGTGATCCCACGGTAGCGATCATTCATGCCGTAGATCGTTGTGTTGTATTGATCATGACTTCTGATCGTCGTCAGTGTAAGAGCTTCACGATTCGCGGCCCGCGGATCTTCATCCAAGCCGGAGTATACCAGAAACTTTGCCCTCTTCGTCGGGGTCTGCCACTCTCGTTCGGACGCGGCAATATACAATCGAAATCCGCCCGGCTTCTTGATGCGAGCATTGAAATCTTTAAATTCGGGGAAAATCGCCTCGATGGCGTCGCGAATTTTTCCGTAGTCGGCGATGAGGTCTGCCCATCCGACCCGCGTGTTCGGTAATGTGGCCAGCGCCATCCCCGCGATGATTGCCGGTTCTGATCTCAGGTACTCGGACGTCGGTTTCAGCCCACCCCGGGACGCATGAACCATCGACATTGAATCTTCCACGGTGACCGACTGCCGGCCCGTCGCCTGAACATCAATCTCGGTACGCCCCAGACAGGGAAGAATGAACGATTCCTTGGCGGGCAGCAGATGGGAACGATTGAGCTTGGTGGCGATATGCACCGCGAGATCGAGATTCCTCATCGCCTTGAAGGTGACTTCCGGATCGGACATAGCAACGGCAAGGTTGCCCCCAAGACAGACCAGAGCCTTCGAGCGCCTATCCCGGATCGCCTCGATGGCTTCGATGGCGTTGTGGCCCTTGTTGCGCGGCGGCTCGAAACCGAATACGCGGGCTAATCCATCCAGAAGGGCGTCATTCGGGCTCTCGGTAATGCCGACCGTCCGATCCCCCTGCACATTCGAGTGGCCGCGCAGCGGAGAAATGCCAGCGCCCTTGCGCCCGATATTGCCGCGGAGCATCAACAGATTGGCGATCTGCTGCACGTTGCCCGTGCCGTGTCGATGCTGGGTGATCCCCATGCCGTAGTTGACGATAACTCGCTCCGCTTTGGCGTAGACGTTGCCGGCGAACTCGATATCCGACCGCGACAGGCCCGAGGCCTCCTCGATCGCATCCCATGAGGTCGCCTCGATGTCGGCCAGCAGTTCGTCGATGCCGGTCGTATGATTCTTGATGAAGTCGCGGTCCAGAACACTGGTGTCACCTTCGGCAATGCCTTTTTTGTCAAGCGCCACCAGGTGCTTCATCATGCCCTTCATCACTGCGATATCGCCGCCGACCTTGAGCTGATAATAAGTTGACGCGATCGGCGTAGAACTCAGCGTCAACATCTCCGCGGGGTGTTGCGGTGACGTAAACCGCTCCAACCCACGCTCACGTAAAGGATTGAAAACGATAATCGGCGCTCCGCGCTTCGAGACCTCACGCAAGGTCGTCAGCATGCGTGGGTGATTGGTCCCGGGATTATGACCGATGCAGATAAGCGCGTCGCAGTGATCGAAATCTTCCAACGTCACAGTTCCCTTGCCGACACCAATCGACTCCGGCAAGCCGACACTGGTCGCCTCGTGACACATGTTCGAGCAATCGGGAAAGTTGTTGGTTCCGTATTCCCGTGCAAACAGCTGATAGAGGAAGGCTGCCTCGTTAGACGCTCGGCCTGACGTGTAAAACTCCGCCATATCCGGCTGCGGCAACCGGCGGAGCGCGGCGCCGATCCTCGCGAGCGCCTCGTCCCATGAGATTGGCAGGTATCTATCAGTTGCCTGGTCGTAGACCATCGGATGTGCGAGACGGCCTTCATTCTCCAGGTCGAAATCTGACCAGTTCCAGAGCTCGCTGACGGTATGGGCCGCAAAGAATGCCGGCGTCGTCCGTTTGGCTGTCGCCTCCCAGGCGACGGCCTTGGCACCGTTCTCGCAGAACTCGAAAGACGAGGTATGTTTTGGATCGGGCCAAGCGCAGCCAGGGCAGTCGAACCCGTGCGGCTGGTTCATACTAAGGAGACCGCGCGTCTCTTTTACAACAGCCATCTGACCGCGAACAGCATCGGCCACAGCCTTCAGAGCGCCCCACCCTGCCGCGGCTCCCTTGTAATCGCCGACGCCGACAACATCGTCCTCGCTCATTGTGCTCTCCATAGTCCAGTAAGATTCAACTCTCCCGGATCAAACAAACATTTCTGTCAGAGGCGCTCCATGGACGTAAATCTGAGCGCACGAGCACCGCTCAAGTAACATTTCGTTTAACCTTTTGAATATTCACAGGTGGCTGAGGCTGACTTGATTACCGCTGGAGTGCAGCGTCGGATACTTCGCAACGCCCTATCGTGCATGCCACGCGCGCAATCTGCGCCGGGGCTCAATCATATCCGACGTCAAATAGCTTAAACCGCTATTTAATTGAACGGTTTAGGCATCCTGCCACTTAACTGTCGAGAGCGTTTTCAGCCGACGGCTGCAAGACAACGATCGTTTGCGTTGGAACTTTCACAAAGCGTGTTGGCAAGCCACGCGCTTCAAGCGTGAACATTGATCAGGGAACCGGGGATTGACCAATGTCGGATAGCTCCGCGCCGGGAGAGCTTGTCGCAAAACCGATCGACGCGGGTGCTGCAACATCGCACCGCGGCGGCCACTTGAACGACATCGCAAAATCTCACTCCGGATCGTTGACGGGCTTCAGGATCGGCAACACGGGCTTCAGAAGGAGAACGACAGCAAGACTGTCCGTGATTGCTGCGGTCTTTCCAGCGCTGTTCGTCTGCAATGCGGCGATCGCGCAAATTGACGATTCGGCCGTGCCGACACCCACGATTGGCGCAACTTCGCCGCTTGGCATGGGGATCGGTTCGACAAGTTCTCCGACCGGAATCCCGTTGGGCTCGACCGAGATCACATCGGCCGGCGTGAGTCCGGCGCCGACCGGCTTGGCGGGCACCATTTCAATTCCGGGCGCAAGCAGCAGCACGGCGTGTTCGACGGTGGCCACTTCGCCCTCGGTTATGTACGGGTCGAGCGCGATGTACGACGGGGGCGGAACGACACCCGGAGCCTCCGCACCCGCCACCGCGGTTGACCCAGGAACCCTGCCAATCCCTGGAGTAGCGACACCGTCGAATGCGGGTACGTCAACGTCGCCGGGAATGTCGACATCCTCGGGAATGCTGAACACTTCGGGAACGTCGGGAATGTGCGGTTCAGGCTCAAGCAGCATTGCTGCATCGTCCAGTCCCATGTCAACAACGCCCACTACTCCGGGCGGCAGCGCTCGAACCGGAATTCCGTTCGGATCATTTGAGATCGCCAATCTCGGCGTTGGTTCTACGCCGCCGGTACCGTTGCCAAACGTATTTCCGATTGTGGGTACGCTGGGGCCGAATTCGTCGATACCAACGTTGACCACCGTTTCACCGACAATGGGCGGCGCTGCGACTTCACCTGCGACCGCAACTAATCCAGCGTGTGCGACCACCACAACCTCCGGGCCAGTCCCTGGGGCCGGAAACGCCAGTCCCGCAGAGCAAATGCTCAGTCAGTTTTTTCTATGTGAGCGATCATTATGAAAAAGAAAATCATCGCCAGCGCCGCCGTACTGGCTATCTGCGGGGCCTCGTCGTTGTTGTGCCATAACGCCGCCTTCCCACAGGCCGGTATAACCACGGCCCCGGCTTCGCCTGGCGTCACTTCTTCGTTTGGAATAGCTCCCGGAGAATCCGTCGGTCCCAACGGCTTGCCGTTGGGTGCATCGCCTGACGTCAGCGCCGCTCCCAATGGCTTGACAGGCACGATTACCGTTCCGAGCGCAAGTAGTGGCGCGGCGTGTTCGAGCGTTGCGACTTCGCCGGAGGGAACGTTCGGATCCCCCACGACCTATGACGGTGGCGGAATGGCGGGCGGAACCACGGCGCCGGCTACCGCGGCAGCGCCGGGCAGCCCGTCGATGTCATCAGGAATGGCGTCGTCTGCAATATCCACGACGTCGGGAGTATCGACAACCTCGGGAATGCTGGCGACGTCGGGATTGACCGGAATGTGCGGCTCCGGCGCGAGCAGCATTGCGGCCTCGTCGAACCCGACAACGACCACGTCGTCCACCGCGTCGGGTGGCGGCATTCGTACCGGAATTCCGTTGGGATCTTACGAGATCGGGAATCTCGGGGTTAGCGCGGCTCCGGCAGTACCGACAGCAAATGTATCGCCCTTTGCCGGCACGGCGGGATCGAATTTGGCGCCGACGATGCCGGTTGTCGCGCCGCCCGCCGGTTCATCCACGACGCCAGGCACTGCTCCCACGTCAGGCGCTACCCCGTGAGTCAATTGACCATCTGTGAACGAGAGCGGCCATGAGCAAGAGAGTCGTCGTTTCTGCTTTATTGATCGCAGCGCTTGCGGCCGGCGGCCTGCTGTACTTCACGCGCAACTACCCGTTGGAGAAGGTCGAAGCCAAGCCCACCGTGCCCACGGTGCCGATCGTCGCCGGCACTGTCACGCAGCATGACGTGCCGATCTATCTTACGGGGGTCGGCACGGTGATCGCCTACAACACCGACATTGTGCGCGCCCAGATCCAGGGGCAAATCATCAGCATCAACTTCACGGAAGGGCAGACCGTGCATGCCGGCGACCTGCTCGCGCAGATCGACCCGCGTCCCTATCAGGCGTTGATTGATCAATACACCGGAAACCTCGAGCGCGATCAGGCGCAGCTCAAGAATGCCGAGGCCAATCTCACTCGCTACACCACATTGGGCGGCAAGGGCTGGGCCACTCCACAATTGATCGAGACCCAGCAGGCGCAGGTGGGAGAATTACGGGCGGCTATCAAGACCGACAATGCGCTGGTTGAAGCCGCGAAGGTGCAGCTCAGCTATACCCGCCTGACGTCACCGATCGATGGTGTAGTCGGCATTCGTCAGATCGATGTCGGCAACATCATCAGCCCGTCAAATACCAATGGCCTCGTCGTGGTCACACAACTCAATCCGATTTCGCTGATCTTCACTCTGCCGGAGACGAGTCTGCCGCAAATCCAACAGCAACAGCAGACGACCAAGATGCCCCTGAAGGTTCTAGCCTATAACCAGGGTAACACGATGAAGCTGGATGAAGGAGAACTCGGCCTCGTCAACAATGAGATCCTGCAGACCACCGGCTCGATCCAGCTCAAGGCGAACTTTGCCAACAAGGCGAACAGGCTCTGGCCGGGCGAACTGGTGAATGCGCGGTTGCTGGTGGACACGCGCCACAACGGCCTGACTGTTCCCGCCGCGGTCATCCAGCAAGGCGCGAAAGGGCCCTATGCTTACGTCGTTAGTCCCGACAACATCGTGGCGATCCGGCCGATCAAGGTCGCGGAGATCAGCGACGGGCAGGCCCTGATCGATTCCGGTCTCAAGGCCGACGAGCAGGTGGTGGTCGACGGACAATACAAGCTGCAGCCAGGCACGCATGTCACATTGCTGCACGGCAAGGCGGCACAGGAAGCGGCTGCACAGGACGCGCTGCAAGCGCCGATCCCATGAATATTTCCGCGCCGTTTATTCAACGGCCGATTGCCACCGCGCTGCTAATGGTGGGGCTATTGGTGAGTGGTCTGATCGCCTATCCGCTCTTGCCGGTGGCGTCGCTGCCGAACGTCAACTATCCGACGCTTTCGATCACGGCGCAGTTTCCGGGTGCCGACCCGCAGACCATGGCCTCCACGGTGGCATCGCCGCTTGAGCTGCAGTTCGGCGAGATTCCAGGCCTTGCCCAGATGACGTCGGCGAGCGGACTCGGCTACGCCCAGATCACCCTGCAGTTTGATTTGAATCGGCCGATCGACGGAGCGGTCAGCGACACGCTGTCGGCGATCAACGCCGCGACGGCCTATCTGCCGAAGAACATGCCTTATCCGCCGCTCATCCGCAAAGTCAATCCGGCTGAAACGCCGATCCTGGTGCTCGGGATCACTTCGGACAGCCTGCCGTTAACCGTTGTCGACGCTTACGCGCAAAATATCCTGCTGCAAAAGATCTCTCAGATATCCGGAGTAGGCCTCGTGGGCATCGGAGGTCAGCAGCAGCCGACTGTCCGCGTGCAGGTCGATCCGCAGGCGCTGGCAGCCCGCGGCATCAATCTCGAGGACGTTCGCACAGTACTCGGCCAGGCGAACGTCGACCTTCCGAAAGGTACGCTCAACAGCCCTCGCCAGACCTTCACGCTTAATACCAACGATCAGCTGTTCAAGCCCGACAAATACGCCGACCTGATCATTGCCTACCGCAACGGGTCGCCGGTCCGCATCCGTGATATCGGCCGGGCCGTGAGCGCGGGAGAGAACGAGCTGATTTCCGCCTGGTTCAACCAGAACCGCGCCATTATTCTAGCGGTGCAGCGCCAGCCCGGCGCCAACGTCATCGAGACGGTCGGTCGGATCAAGGCGATGATGCCAGTGCTTCAGGCCTCGATCCCGGCCGCCGTCAAGATAAACGTCATTTCCGATCGCACCCAGACCATCCGCGCTTCGGTCGACGACGTGCAGTTCACGCTGCTGCTGACGGTTGCGCTGGTCGTCATGGTGATCTTCATATTCCTTCGTAGTTTCTGGGCGACCGTTATTCCGGCCGTCACCGTCCCGCTGGCGCTGGTCGGTACTTTCGCGATGCTTTACGAAATGGGCTACGGTCTCGACAACCTCTCGCTGATGGCCCTGTCAATTGCGGTCGGTTTCGTGGTCGACGACGCCGTTGTCGAGATCGAGAACATCGTGCGGCATGTCGAGGAGGGCCTCTCGCCGTACGACGCGGCGATGAAGGGGTCCGGCGAGATCGGCTTCACCGTCATGGCGATCACGTTCTCGCTCATCGCCGTGTTCATTCCGCTGTTCCTGATGTCCGGCTATGTCGGATTGCTGTTCCGCGAGTTCGCGGTGACGGTGAGCGTGGCGCTCGTCCTCTCGCTGGTGATCTCACGGACACTCACGCCGATGATGTGCGCGTACCTGCTCAAGCCGGAAAGCAGGGTGCACGGCTGGCTCTACCGGATGTCGGAGCGTGGCTTCGACGGCCTGCTCTATGTCTATGAATCAGGTCTGAAGATCGTGCTGCGGCACCAGTTCATCACGCTGATGGTGATGTTCGGCACTATCGCGCTGACCGGGTATCTCTATGTAATCATTCCCAAGGGCTTCTTTCCCCAACAGGACACCGGATTGATTATCGGCCAGTCCGAGGCGGCACAGGATATTTCCTTCCAGGCCATGCTGGAGCGCCAGCAGGCCCTCCAGGATGCCATCATGCGGGATCCGGCCGTCGATACCGTCGGATCAGCGGTAGGTGCAGGCGGCGGCGTCTATACACTCAACGACGGCCGAGCCTTCATTCAGCTCAAGCCCGCAAATCAGCGGGACAAGATCGACAAGGTAATCGCTCGTCTGCGGACCAACCTCGCCAAGATTCAGGGCATCACGCTCTATATGCAGCCCGCGCAGGATATCACCATCGGCGCGCGACTGAACAAGACCCAATTTCAGTACACCTTGAACGACGCCGATGCCGGCGAACTCGCACACTGGGCTGCCCTGTTTCTCGACAAGATCAAGACGGTGCCCGGCGTCGCCGACGTCACCACCGATCAGCTCAATGCCGGCCCGATGCTCGACATCACCATCAAGCGCGATGTGGCCTCAAGCTATGGAATCCTGCCCTACACGATCGACAACACGCTCGACGATGCCTTCGGCCAACGCATCGTCTCGACCATGTATACCACTCTTCAGCAATACCATGTGATTCTGGAGGTCAATCCCAAATTCCAATATGGACCCGAGGCGCTGAACGGCATCTATGTCAAATCATCGAGCGGGCAGCAGGTGCCGTTATCCACGTTGGTCGATACGGTGGTGAAGACCGCGCCGCTCGTGATCAATCATCAGGGTCAATTCCCCTCGGTGACAATGTCGTTTAATCTTGTGCCAGGCGCTGCGA
>JAJYAH010000295.1:0-1320 GCA_021779635.1 Pseudomonadota bacterium
CCTTGCTCTCGCTCCAAAGCCCGTCTGGGCCTGAGCAGCTTCGTTGATCGCCCCACCAACACCCAAAACAAAAAAACCCGCCAAATCGGCGGGGTTCGTCAGCGGTCTGAAACGGCGGGGTTTCCCCCGCCGTTTGGCTTTTGGTTTTCCGGAGTCCGGATCAGCGAAGCAGTTGCAGCACGCTCTGCTGCGACTGGTTGGCGAGCGCCAGCGCGGAGACTGCGATCGACTGCCGAGTCGATAGCGCCTGGCTGCTGGCCGCTTCCTGGTTCGGGTCGGCCAGCGTCAGGTTGGATGCGCCGGTCTGCAGCACGTTGATCAGGCTCTTGTTGAAGTCCTGGCGGATCTGCACGACCGACAGGTTCGAACCGAGGCTCGATGCCTCGGTGCGCAGCGTGGTGCTGGCCTGGGTCAGCGTCGACAACACTTTGTTGGCGGAGTTGCTGTCCAGGAAGTCGACACCGGCGGTCAGGCTCGAAAGGCCAAGTCCGGCGTCGTTGAAGGTCACACCGGCGATCGACAGCTTGGAAGCGCCGGTTTCGTCGAAGGTCAGGTTCAGGGTGTCGCCGTTCAACAGGTTGATGCCGTTGAACGAGGAATCCTGGGCCGTGGTGTTGATCTGTTGCAGGACCTGATTGTACTGCGCGACCAGGCTGCTGCGTGTCGCCTGGGAGTTCGGGTCGGCGACCGGAGCCGCGGCGCTCAGGCTGGAGTAAGGCGTTGCGGTGCTGCCGGTGAATGCGCCGATCGTCGCCGATGCGGCGTTGTTGGTGGTCGTAATGGTGACTGCACCGGTAGAATCGATGCTTGCCTGCAGGTTATTCGCCGCCAACTGGGTGTTGAGCTCGTTGAGGGTCGAAACCTCGCCGGTGCCAGTGCCGAACGTGATGTTCGTTGCGGTGCCGTTGCCGGTGGAAGCGATCTTGAGGGTCTCGCCGCTGAGCGCGGGAGGAGTGACGTTCGTCGTTCCGGCGCTCAGGCCAAGAGCGGTGAGGACGTTACCCGATCCTGCGCCGATCACCAGGTTCTGGGCCGTACCGGTGCTGAGCACGAGTTGGCCGGAACCATTGACCGTCGAAGCCGTGGAGGCGCCGGTGATTCCGTCGATCGCGGTGAGGACGGTCTGCACGGTCGCCGTGCTGCCGGTACCGGTGCCGATGGTGACGTTGCCGCTGCCGTCAGTCGTCGTCGTCGTCTGTGCGGTGCTGAAGGTGATGTTCTTGCCATCGATCGACAGAACCGATCCGTTGGTGATGGCGGTCGCGAGGTCGTTGGAGGTGCCGCTCGCGGTGCCGACCAGTTGGGTCGCAGCGGTGATAT
>JAJYAH010000295.1:1330-8115 GCA_021779635.1 Pseudomonadota bacterium
ATCAACCGACGTGGTGTTGTCATTCTTGATGGTGGTGCCGGTGACGGTATTGTTGGTCCCGGCCCCCAGCAGGTTGTTGGCGGTCGCCCCGGTGATCGCGGCGGTGGTCACGCTGGATTTCGTCGAATAGCCGGTGGGGGCCTGAAGCACCTGGTTGGCAATCGACTGGGCGTTGGCGACCAGGCTCTGCAGCGAGGTGATGCCGGTGTTGGCGGCCTGCAGCACCTGCACGCCGTTGCCGATAGTGTCCAGCAGGTTGTTGATGTCGCTGGCGCGGTTGTTGAGGGATTCCGCGGTGAAGTAGCTGGTCGGGTTATCGAGCGCCGAGTTGACGGCGTTGCCCGTGGCGAGGTCGTTTTGGGTGGTCGCGAGCAGAGCGGCGGTCGACTGCAGCGAGAGCAGGTTCTGGCGAACCGCGGACGAAAGAACAATACCGGACATGTTTCATACCTTTCTGGTGTGAAATGAGAGTGCGAGCGTGGTTCCCAATCTTTTGATCGGGCGACGGCCAACCTTGGGAGCTAGTCTCTAAAAAAACATGAATCGGCATGAGCGTACCGATGCCCGAGGCGCGCCAGCGAAGGGCTGATTTCTGCGCCGGATTCGCGAAATAAGGCTGATATAGCGGCATATTCGAACAACCCGTGCCGGAGCGGCAGCCGCTTCCTGTTAACGAAGCATTAACTATAATCGGAAAGGATTGTGACGACGCCGGCCACAACGGCATCCACTCGCCCCTGGCGCGACCAAAGCCGGGCACCACCACAATTCGCCATCACGTGGCTCGCGCAGGACGCTGCAACCGGAGACCGGACATGGCCCTCAAAGTCGAGCTCAAGCCGAACGAGCGGATCATCATCGGCAATTGCGTGATCACCAACACGGATCAGCGCGCCCGGCTGTTGATCGACGGCGACAAGATTCCGATTCTGCGTGAAAAGGACATCATGACGCCGGCCACGGCCAATACGCCGGCCAAGCTGGTCTATCTGGCGGTGCAACTGATGTATATTTCGCCAGACCCCCAGGTCAATCACGGCGCCTATTTCAGTCTGGTCCGCGATATCGTCACCGCCGCGCCGAGCGCATGGCCTGTGATCGAAGGCATCAACAACAGTATTTTGAGCGGCGATCTCTATCAGGCGCTGAAGGAAGCCCGAAAACTCATCGCCTATGAGAAGAAGCTTCTCGATCGCAACGAAGCCAACCAGGGCAAGCACGCCGCCGCCTGACCATCGCCTGACGCGCCGGTGGCCAACGCCGGGCGCTCAGCCGGCGCCAGGCGAAGATCGCCGCGCTCCGAATTCAAGCACCGCCGAAACCAGCGCGTCGATGTCGCAGGTGTCGGTGCGGTGATTGACGATCGCCGCCCGTATCGCAAGCTGGCCATCGAGAACCGTCGTGGAGGGTGCCGCGATCCCCGATTCCTGAATGTCGATGACGATGTCGCCATTGACCCTGTTGGCGTCAGCGGCCCGGTAGCGGAAGCACACGATATTGAGCTGCACCGGCGCCAGCAGCTCCAGCCGCGGCTCGGCCAGGATCCTCCCTTCCAGATATCCGGCAACCGCGCAGGTGCGCGCGATGATCGCGCCGAGCTTTTCGGTGCCATAGGTCTTCAGGGTGAACCAGGTCTTGAGCGCGCGAAAGCCGCGCGACAGATCAGGCCCCAGATCGCAAGGCCAGGGTGAACCAGCGGCGAGGCCCCTGGTTTCCCGGCGCAAATACGCCGCCGGCGTGGCAAACGTATCGCGGTGCTGCTGGCCGTCGCGAACGATCAGGAAGCCGGCGTCATAAGGCACCTGTCCCCATTTGTGGAAATCCAGCGCAATCGAATCCGCATTCTCCAGTCCGGCCAGCCGCGGCGCGATGAGCGGTGCGAGAATTCCGAGCGCGCCATAGGCGCCGTCGACGTGAAACCACAGCCCCTGCTCGCGGCACAGCGCGCCGAGCGCCGCCAGATCATCGATCGCGCCGATGTCCACCGTTCCGGCCGAGCCGATCACGAGAAACGGTTTGCAGCCGGCGGCACGGTCGCGCGCGATCCGCTCGCGCAACGCCGCGACGTCGATGCGGTGGAAGCGATCGGCTTCGATGATCCGCAGTGCATCGGTGCCGAAGCCCGCAATATCCATTGCCTTGGCAACGCAGCCATGGGTCGCGGTCGAAGCATAGGCCGTCAATGATGCGCCCGCGTCGGCGACGCCGCGCTGCCGGACCGGCTGTCCCAGCGCCGCCGTTCGCGCCACCAGCACCGCCATCAGATTCGCCATCGATGTGCCGGTGACAAAGATCCCGCTCGCCTCGCTCGGGAAGCCGAACATCGCGCGTGTCCATTCGACCACCTGGCGTTCAACCTCGATCGGAATGTGATCGCGTCCGCCGAGATTGGCGTTGAGTCCGGCTGCCAGCATCTCCGCCAGCATGCCGACCGCGGTGCCGCCGCCATGCACCCATCCCATGAAGCCCGGATGCACGTTGCCGGTCGCGTAGGGAACGATGAAATCGGCGAACTCCCGATAGACCTCGCCAATATCCGAAGGCTGACGCGGAAGCCCGGCATGGAATCGCGCGCGAACGTGGTCCGGTATCGGACGCCAGACCGGACGATCGCGGATGTTGGCGGCGTAGTCCAGCATGTCATCGAGCATGCGATGACCCTGGGCGCGGATGTCATCCCAATTTCCGGGATCAAGCGTCTCGTTCGCTTCAGGCAGCGGCGATGTCTCGCGCAGTTTCTTGCTCACGCCGCGCGCTCACGGCCATGCCGGGCCCGCCGACCGAGCATGGCCGCGAACGCATCGAATACCTTGCGCATCTGCGGCGCCTTGTAGGGAAAGATATCGGGCGGATCCATGTCGTGAACGATCGCGGTATTGTCGGCCTCGAAAATCAACAGCGATCCGTTTTTGGTTTCCGCACAGTCGACCGTAAAATAATCGAGACCGATACGATCAGCGATCCCGGCCAGCGCGGCCGTATGGCGACGCGCGAACGCAATGTCGAATGTCTGCATGAAGGTTTGTTCTTCAAGACGCTTGCTCGAGCTTTCCGACATTCCGGCGTTGAGATACCAGATGTCCCATCGATCGGCGATCGCCATGTGGCATGCGTAGGGCCGCCCATCGATGAAAACGATCCGGTACTTGCGAAACAGGCCATCACGGTTGGAATAATCGACAAAGCGCGCGATGAAGAATTCCTGCTCCGGCCGCGCGTCGAGATAGCGCTTGATCGCGCCATCATCATCGAGCTTTGCAAGGCCTGCGCCGGCATGCGATCCGCGCGGCCTGACGATGACGGGAAATGCAAGATCGGCGGCGATGTCGCAACATGCATCGGCCGACGGCGACAACTGCAACAGCTGCTCGCGCGTGACAGCGGTCGTTGCCGGAATCTCGACGCCGGCGATTCCGCCGAGCACGTGATGCAGCTTGTCGCGATCGAGGTTGCACACAAGCCGCGGCGGATTGAGCAGCGGACGCGGCCATAGCGTGTTGGCGCGATCGATCTTGCGCAACGCATGGCGGCATTCTTCCGAGTCGGACGCGATCACGATGGCGATGTCGTGATCGGGCAGCGCAGCGGGCCATTCGATTTCCGGCATCACATACAGCGTCATCAATTCGATGTCGGACTCGTCAAGCAAAAACTCGATCGGCATGTTGCTGCCCATGTCGGTCGCAGCCGCCAGCGCCAGAACGCGCATGCACGGCTTCGTCGCCGCGCAGGGCGAACGGAATAATTGATGGGAGACAAGTATCTCGTGCTGGATGGCGAGACCCGCCGGCTTGTCGCCCAGCAATTGTGCGATCAGCGACAGGTCGAGCCCCTCGCCTGCCTTGATGCTGCCGTCGATCACCTTGGCGATCAGAGTTTGCCAGAGCGGACGAAGATCGATTCCGGCGACGGCCATTTTCGTCAGCGTGGCCACACCCATTCGGTCAACACAAAGCGGGCGGGCGATGTTGGTCGGCTGGTCCGAGCCGGATTCCATCTCACGCCGCATCGGTGGCAAGCGCGGGCGCAGCAAACTGCGACGAGACATCGCCATGATAGACCGACGGGCCGACATGATCGAGACGGCTCTCGAGATCGGCCCAGATTTCGCCGCCGATATCGGTCCAGCGCTTGCAGAACGCGAAATCCTCGCTGAGATAGGTTCCGGTCGCCGGATCGATCATGCATTCGAACAATGCAAATCGATTGGGGCTTCCGGCCAGGGCGTCGAGCGAATGTTCACGAAAGAATTGCAGCGATGCATAGGCCGGATGCGCGCACATCTTCTCGAATACATGACGCCGGATCATCAGGAATCCGGTGCCGGCGTAACGCACGCGCGTAAAGCCGTTCACCACGGTGACATGATCCGGATTGTCGATTTCCAGCACGTAGTCGAGTGCCGCGGACGGCAATTTCGGCCGCTTGCCCTCGATGATCCGCTTTGCCTTGTCCCAGTTGACGCGCTTGATCGGATACACTCCGGCTACCACGTCGGCGCCGGATTCGATCAGCCGGAATACCTGTTCGGGTAAAAAGCCGATATCGGCATCCACGAACAGGAAATGTGTCGCGGTGGGATCATCGAGGAACAGCGTCATCAGATTGGCGCGCGCGCGCGTAATCAACGCGTCGCCGTCGCGCATCAGAACCTTGAGCTTGAGGTTGGATTTGTCCTGCGCGGCCCGCTGCAGATGGAAGATGGAGCTGGCGTAGATGCTGGAAACCTGTCCGCCAAAGCAGGGCGTGGCGACCACAAGGTGAATTCGATCGGTCATCAATGGCTCCGAAAGCGGCGGACGCGGCCTGCAATCCTCAACAAACAGTAAATAGACGTGGTTAACGAAATCCTAACGCGAGGTGCCGCAGCTCACCGGCGGCGCGCGCGATCACGCTGTCCCAATCACCGAAAGCCGGCTGCCGCAGCAGCCTGGCGCCCGGATACCAGGGACTGACGTCAAGATTCCGCATCCAGCGAAAATCCGCCGCATGGGGCAGCAGGATCATGACCGGCTTCCCCAGCGCGCCGGCCAGATGCGCAACCGCCGTATCGACGGAGACGACGATATCGAGCAACGAGATGATGGCCGCGGTGTCGGCGAAATCGCGCAGCTCGCCGCCGAGATGAACCAGGTTCGGTAGATCGCGCAAGGCTTCGCGATCCGCCTCGCGCAGGTCGCGCTGCAGGCTGAAGCACCGGACTTGCGGATCTTCAAACAATGCGGACAGGCGCGGCAGCGCGATCGACCGGTTGCTGTCGTTCTTGTGCGACGACTGGCCGGACCAGACAAATCCGGCGCGCAGGCGCCCCGGCGGCAGGCGATCGCGCCAATACGCCTGCCGCTCCGCAGAGGCGGCGAGATATGGAACGGCAGCGGGGATCGTTCCGGGCTGCGTTCCGAACGCCAGCGGAAGACTGAGCAAGGGACAATGCAGGTCGAATACCGGAAGCGGCTCGCCCGCAGCCTTAACTGTGACGTCCTTGAGCATGACATTTTCGGACAACAGCGGCTGCAACTCCGGCTGAACCTCGCAGATCACCTTGGCGCCACGGCCGGCCAGTAACGGCGCATAGCGGATGAACTGAATGGTGTCGCCAAATCCCTGTTCGGCGTGCAGCAGAATGGTCCTGCCGGAGATCGGCGCGTCGCCCAGCCACAGCGGTGCTTTCGGCTGCGGGCGCTGCCGGGCAAATGCGCCGGTTTTCCAGCGCCATTCATAGGCCTTCCAGCCGGCATCGAAATCGCCCATCGAAAGCTGGGTCATCGCGGCTTCGAAATGAGCCTCGGCAAATTCCGGCGCAGCCGCCAGCGCCGCCCTGAAGTCCGCGAGCGCCTCAACCGGCCGGTTAAGGCGGCGAAACGTGTGACCGCGATTGGTCAGGATCTGCGGATGGCCGGGCAACGCCGCCAGCGCGGCGTCGTAGCTCGCCATCGCCTCCACCGGTTGGTTCAATCGCAGAAGCGCATTGCCCCGGTTGACGAGAGCGCCGGCGTGGCCCGGCGCGAGCGCCAGTACCCGGTCGTAATTCGACAGCGCGTCGTCGACGTTATCGAGCGCCAGACAGGCGTTGCCGAGATTGTAGAGAATTTCCGGATGATCCGGCGCCAGGTCCAGCGCACAGCGATAGCTCGAGATGGCTTCGTCGTAACGTCCGCTCGCATGAAGCGCCAGCCCGAAATTCGACAGCGCATCGGCGGAATTGGAATTGACCTTGAGCGCCCGCGCAAGGAAGCGGAGCGCCTCGACCATGCGATGGCGCTCGAAGTGAAGCATTCCGAGCAGGTGCAGCGCATCGAAGTCATCGGGCCGATACGCCAGGATTCCGGTACACAGCTTTTCCGCCCGGTCGAACTCGCGTTGCTGAAAGGAATGATGAGCCTGCCGCTGCAAGCGAGACAGGTTCGGCATCCCTCGCGATATCTTTTTCCAATTCGCCGACAACGGGGGGTCTTTCCGGGGAATCGCTTTCGAATCAACCAGCGCCCGCAAGCTAGCATTTTCCGCCACACTCCGCCCGGCCGCATCGTCCTCCCGGCTTTAAGGTAGCTGACGTGCGCGCGGCCCAAAGCCGCCTTGACCGCCGCCTGGCGCGCCCAAGCCTGACCGATTCCCGTTTCGGGATATTTCCGACATCTGGCTTGCAACACCGGGCGACGTCCCCGGCGGACGGGAATAAAGACATCGTTAAGATTATTAACCCTATCGTCGCGATCTCCAGCAAGTACCACGTGCGTCGGCCGACAAGGCCATTTTGCTTTCGCGTGCGGTTGAGTCATTCGCGT
>JAJYAH010000296.1 GCA_021779635.1 Pseudomonadota bacterium
CCGCGTACTCAACGCGCCGCCCTGTGGAAGCCACCGCCCGACCTGCAAGCGGGTGAAACGGATAGAAGATTGTCTCCTCACCCGCCAGAACGCCGGCGCCATGTCTCTGTCTTGCCGGGGACCGGCAAATCGCAGACCATAACGAACATCATCGCAAGCGCGGTGCATGACGGTAAAAGCGTGCTCTTCGTCGCTGAGAAAATGGCGGCGCTCGACGTCGTGCAGCACAGGCTGAAGAAGACGGGGCTAGGCGCGATCTGCCTTGAGCTTCACAGCCGCAGCGCCAACAAGAAACAGGTGCTTGCGGAAATCGAGGCCACACTCGATCAATTCATTGAAACCCCGGACGCGAACGCCGAGGCCGCGCGTCTCGCAGAATTGCGCGCGGCGCTGAATATCGCCGCCGAAAGAATGCACGCGCCGGTGGGAAACACAGGGTTGACGCCCTATCAGGCGCTCTCTCGTCTGATCTGGGCGAGCGAGCACAAGGTCCAAAGCTATACGGCCCTCTTCGCGGAAGCGGCCTCCTGGAACAAGAGCGCGTTTGACGAAGTGCAAAAGGCTGCCGCTCGGCTCATCGACGCTACGATAGAAAGCGGGCCTCTGCGCCAGCATCCGTTTTACGGAGTCGAGGCGTCAATGCTGCAGCCGAACGACCTTGTACGCCTCGACCCGCTTCTTGCGACGATGGCCGAGGCCGCGCAAAGGCTGAGCGCCGACGGCGCGAAAGTTCTAAGTCGGCTTGGGCTTGCGTCTGAGGTGACGGTTGAAACCTGCAGGGCGGCCATCGCTATCCTTCAGAGTCTCGCCGAACTTCCGCGTGAAAGCGCCGACGTAGTTGCCGACCTCGCTACGCAGCCGATTGCCCGCGTGCTCGACGTGGCCGAAGCCGGTGTGGCTTGGAGGCAAATGCGCGACGAACATGCGGATACATTCCACGAGGCCGCCTGGACAACGCCGGCGGTAGTTCTCAAAGTCTCTCTTGAAAGCGGCCTTTCTTTTTTCGGACGGCTATTCGGCGACTATCGCCGCGCCTCCAAAGCTCTTGCGGCGCTCCTTAAGACGCCGTTACCGCTGAAACCGCATGCCAGAGTCAAACTCGCGGAAACGCTTCATCAGGTTGAGCGAGCGCAAGAGCTGCTCTTGACTCACGACTTGGCGATGAACCAGATGCTGGCCCGCCATTGGCGGAAGGAAAAAACCGACTTTCAGCTTCTTCGATCAGCGGCCATGGTCGTCAGCCGTCTGAAAGCGCAGCCGTGCAGCCCGCAAATCGACAAGGCCGTCGAAATCCTACGCGACGGCGTTGCCGCCGAACTAGCGAGACAGCTTGAACAGAACGTAGACTCTCTAGTCAAGGCGTCAGAATTTCTACTGCAAACCCTTAAAGTTGATATGCGCACCGCTTTCGGCGTCTTCGGTCGGGATCAGGTAACTGTTCAGGCTCTTGCGCACCGAGCCAATCAATGGCGAGTCTCGCTAGACCGTTTCGATCAGTGGCGCAGGCTTGTGGCGGCAGACGGCGCTCTCCGCAAAGTGTCGGCTTCCGCGCTCGCCGAGGCGTTGGCGACGGGGGAAATGAGCGCCGAACAGGCCAATCCTGTGCTGATCTGCAGCCACGCCGAAACAGTATGGAGGAAAGCCATTGAGGCGACGCCGGAATTGCAAGAATTTCAAGGCCAGCAGCATGGAGCGGTGGCAAACGAGTTCCGCACTCTCGAAGTGAAAAGACGGGCGACGAACGTTGCCCTGGTAAAAGCGAGACACGCGGCGAGCATGCCGCGCGGCAGCTTTGGGGCGATGAACGCAATCCGCCTGGAAGTGAAACGAAAGCGCGGACATATGCCCATTCGCAAGCTGTTCAAGGTTGCGGGTGAGACCCTTCAGCGCATCAAGCCGGTGCTCCTGATGAGCCCGATTTCGGTCGCCCAATTCTTGCCGCCCACCTCTGTGCAGTTCGATCTTCTGGTGATCGACGAGGCGAGCCAAGTGCGTCCGGAAGACGCGCTCGGGCTTGTCGCTCGCGCCAAGCAAATGGTCGTGGTCGGCGACAACAAACAACTCCCGCCCACGTCATTCTTCGACCGCGTGGTCGCCGACGAGGAGGAAGTCGATTTAAGTGACGAGGCCGGTGACGAAGCAATTGTCGGCGGGGCCAAAGCCACCGAAGTGGAAAGTATCCTAGCCCTCTGCGAGGCGCGTGGACTCAACAGCGCCATGCTGCGTTGGCACTACCGATCCCGCCACCCATCGCTCATCGAAGTCTCGAATGCGGAGTTCTACCGCCATTTGATCATGCCGCCGGCCCCGGCTGCGCAAAAGTCGAAAGAGGGGCTTTTCTTGACTCGGGTTTCCGGTGCTTACGACCGGGGCGGCAAGCGCATTAATGCAATCGAGGCCGAAACCCTCGCCAGGGCGGTCGCTGAACACGCGAAGGCGAGTCCGGACTTGTCGCTTGGCGTCGTTACTTTTTCCTCAGCGCAGCGCGACGCAATCGGCGAACTACTGGAGACAATGCGCAGAACCGATGAGCAACTGAACGTTTTCCTGCAGGAGGGAAAAGCTGAAGACGTTTTCGTAAAGAATTTGGAGAACGTGCAAGGCGACGAACGCGACGTCATTTTTGTGTCCGTCGGCTACGGACCCAGGACCGCTGGATCACGGCTCGACAGTATGGCATTCGGTCCGGTTTCGATGGAGGGCGGGGAAAGGCGGCTAAATGTGCTTTTCACACGCGCCCGGAGTCGCTGCGAAATTTTCTGCTCTTTTGCGCCCGGCGACATAGACCCCGAGCGGGCGCGAGGCGAAGGTCCTCGCGTTTTGAAACGTTTCCTCCAGTACGCGGCCACCGGAGTTCTCGAAGAGCAGGTCTCGACTTCGGACGATTTCGACTCGCCATTTGAAGAGGCCGTCGCCCGGGTGATCGAGGAACTCGGTTACAAGGTTGATAAACAGGTCGGCTCGGCTGGCTTCAAAATCGACCTCGCGGTCAAGCACCCTTGGGAGCCGGGCCGATACATGCTCGCTGTAGAATGCGATGGCGCAACTTATCATCGCGCGCTCTGGGCTCGGGAACGGGACCGCATGCGGCAGGAAGTCCTTGAGAACATGGGATGGAAGTTCCACCGCATATGGTCCACGGATTGGTTTTACCGACGGGGAAGCGCGATGGAAAAGCTGAAAATGGCGTTGGAGGAAGCAAAGTACGCCGTTGTGGTGCCGACAAAACCGAAATCGGCCCCGCCCGCGAAGGTTTATTCGCAGCCTACGCCTCAGACCCAGCAACTGGTTCATGGAACGGTGACGCCGGCATACGTCGTGGCGGATTTCGGTGTGTCGTGGAGCGCCGACCCCCATCAAGTTCCGCTTTCAGAAATGAGTAAGATAACCCTTCGCATCGTCGAAATCGAAGGTCCGATCCATCAGGACGAGGTCGCGCGTCGTGTGACGTCTCTGTTCGGAAAGTCTCGCACGGGCGCTCTGATAAGCGGTGCAACACTTAACTCGCTCCAGCCTCTGAGGAAATCCGGAACCCTACTTGAACAGGGGTCCTTCTGGATGACGCCGGCCCAACAGGCTGATCCTCCTGTTCGTGATCGAAGTGGATCGCCACCTAGTCTTCAAAAGGCCGACATGCTGTCCGCTGTGGAAATACGCGCCGCTGCGTCTATCGCCATCCGCGAGAACGGCGCACTTTCAGCAGACGAGATGGTCGTTGCGGTAACGCGCTTGCTCGGATTTAAGCGCGCGGGCGCAGACCTCAAAGCGTCGATTGAAGCTGCATTGGCCGAGAGTTGACGGACGATGGCTCTCCATAAAGAGCTAGCCTTCGAGGATGAGGTATGCACCTACCTGAGCGCGCATGGTTGGCTCTACGAGGCCGGCTCCGCTGCCTACGACCGCGCCCGCGCGCTGTTTCCGCCCGACCTCGTGGCCTGGGTCAAGGCGACGCAGCCGCAAGCCTGGGAGACTTTAGCCAAGAACCACGGCGCGGCGGCGGAAGGCGTCCTTCTCGACCGGCTACGCAAGCAACTCGACGACCGGGGGACGCTGGGCGTGCTACGCCACGGCGTCGAGTTGATCGGCCTGCGCCATCCCGTCGCGCTCGCGCAGTTCCGCCCGGCCTTCGCCGCCAACGCCGACATTCTCGCGCGCTATGAGGCCAATCGCCTGCGGGTCGTGCGGCAGGTCCACTATTCGACGGCGAACGAGAACGCCATCGACCTCGTGCTGTTTCTCAACGGCGTGCCGGTCGCCACCGTCGAGTTGAAGACCGACTTCACGCAAAGTGTGCAGGACGCCATCGACCAATACTGCCTCGACCGCGATCCGAAGCCCAAGGGGCTCGGCGCGGAGCCTTTGCTCACGTTCCCCAGCGGCGCGCTGGTGCATTTCGCCGTCAGCAACGCCGAAGTCCACATGACAACCCGACTTGAGGGCAAGGCGACGCGCTTCCTGCCCTTCAACAAAGGCGACGATGGCGGCAAGGGCAATCCGCCGAACCCCGCCGGCCATCCGACCAGCTACCTGTGGGAGGACGTCTGGGCGCGCGACGGCTGGCTCGAAATCCTGGGCCGCTATGTGGTCGCCGAAAAGGACACTAAGAAGCAGATTAAGAAGCTGATCTTCCCGCGCTTCCATCAGCTTGACGCGACGCGCAAGATCGTCGGCGCGGTGCGCGAGGAAGGCGCGGGCGGCAAATACCTGATCCAGCATTCCGCCGGCTCCGGCAAGACCAACTCCATCGCCTGGACGGCGCACTTCCTGGCCGACCTCCACGACGCGAAGGACGAGAAGGTCTTCTCGACCGTGATCGTTGTCTCGGACCGCAACGTTATCGACGGCCAGCTTCAAGAGGCGCTCGCCGCCTTCGAGCGCACGCAAGGCGTCGTCGTCACGGTCAAGAGCGACAGCGGGGCCAAGAGCGGGCAACTCGCACAGGCGTTGGCCGGGGGCAAGAAGATCGTCGTCTGCACGATCCAGACTTTCCCCTTCGCACTCGCCGCCGTTCAGGAGCTTGCCGCGACGAAGGGCAAGAGGTTCGCCGTCATCGCCGACGAAGCCCATTCGTCGCAAACCGGCGAGGCGGCGGCGAAACTGAAACAGATATTGTCGCCGGAGGAAATCGCCGCGCTCGGCGACGGCGGCGAGGTCAGCGCGGAAGACCTGCTCGCCGCTCAAATGTCGGCGCGCGCGAACGCCATAGGCGTCACTTATGTCGCCTTCACCGCGACGCCGAAGTCGAAGACGCTGGAACTGTTCGGTCGCCGCCCGAATCCCGACGAGCAGCCCGGTCCCGGCAATCTGCCGCAGCCGTTCCACGTCTATTCAATGCGTCAGGCGATTGAAGAGGGCTTCATCCTCGACGTGTTGCTGAACTACACGCCCTATCGGCTCGCGTTCCGCCTCGCGAGCGGCGGCAAGGAATACGACGAGACGCAAGTTGACCGCAGCGCGGCGCTGAAAGGGATTATGAACTGGGTGCGGCTGCATCCCTACAACATCAGCCAAAAGGTCCAGATCGTCGTCGAGCACTTTCGCGAGAACGTCGCGCCGCTGCTGGCCGGCAAGGCGAAAGCCATGGTCGTCCTTGGGAGCCGCAAGGAGGCCGTGCGCTGGCAACTCGCGATCAGAAGATACATCGGCGACAAAGGCTACAAAATCGGCGCGCTCGTGGCGTTCTCGGGCGAGGTGGACGACCCCGAGTCCGGCCCGGACCCGTTTACGGAAACGAGCAAGACGCTCAACCCGACGCTCAAAGGCAATGACATTGCCGAAGCGTTCAAGGGCGACGAGTTCCAAATCCTACTCGTCGCCAACAAATTTCAGACCGGCTTCGACCAGCCGCTTCTGTGCGGGATGTATATCGACCGCCGTCTCGCCGGCATTCAAGCCGTGCAAACTCTCTCGCGTCTCAACCGCGCGCATCCCGGCAAGGACACGACTTATATCCTCGACTTTGTGAACAGTGCCGACGAGGTGCTCAAGGCGTTCAGGACCTACTACAGCACCGCCGAATTGGAGGCCGTCACCGATCCGAACCTTATCTACGATTTGCGCTCGAAGCTCGACGCGCTCGGCTTCTATGACGACTTCGAGGTTGACCGAGTCGCCAAGGTCGAGATGGACCCAAAGGCCAAGCAGGGCGACTTGATCGCCGCGCTGACTCCCGTTGCGGATCGGCTCTTGAAGAAATTCAAGGCCGCCCGCGATCTACAAAAGGCGGCGCGCGAGGCCGGCGACGCGAAGGCGGAAAAGGAGGCGCGCGAAGAGGCCGAGGCGCTGATCCTATTCAAGAACGATATGAGCGCGTTCGTCAGAATGTACAGTTTCCTCTCGCAAATGTTCGACTACGGCAACACGGCCATCGAGAAGCGGTTCATGTTCTACAAGCGGCTTGTCCCGCTGCTCGAATTTGGCCGGGAGCGTGAAGGCGTGGACGTGTCGAAGATCGTCTTGACCCACCACAGTTTGAAATCCCAGGGCAAGGCGATCTTGAACCCCGGCGATGGGGACGCCGACAAGTTGCAGCCCATCGCCGAGGCCGGATCGGGGTCGGTGAACGAAAGGGAGAAGGCGCGCATCGCTGAAATTATCGAGCGTCTCAACGGCCTGTTTGAGGGCGAACTGACCGACGACGATCAACTCGTGTACGTCAACAACGTCATCAAGGGGAAGCTCCTGGAGAGCGAGGAACTCGTGACGCAGGCGACGAACAACACGAAAGCACAGTTCGCCGCGTCGCCGACCCTGTCGAACGAACTGATGAACGCGATCATGGACGCCCTTGCCGCTCACCAGGCCATGAGCAAGCAGGCGCTGGAGTCGGAGAAAGTGCGCGATGGTCTCAAGGACCTTCTCCTTGGGCCAGCCCGGCTTTATGAGGCGCTGCGGGAACGGGGCGGCGTTGCTGATGCCCCGTCGCAACAGCGACCCTAAAAGCTGTGACATTTAAATAACTTAGAATAAAAATGCTGTTGATTGCATTGCCTAACATGACGCGCATCTTTACCGATTCAAGCTCGTTTCCGCTAGTCTTCGACTTTTTTCTTGTTTTATTCTGGACTTTCCCTATAGTCCCGATGCGCTCGTGATACCTATTAGGATCGGACCGATAGCCCATTCGGCGAGCGCAGCCGGCATCCCCGTGGTCGCGTGCCACCGACACACATATCGGGCGGGGGGAGTTGGAAGTCTGCGGACCCTATGATGGACGTGCCGGTGAGCAGTTGCAGCCGGGCAGGCGAAAAGGTCGGAAGCGGGTTTGGACCCGACGTCTCCGATGCTCAACCCTTCCCCAATTGCAAGCGCAAATGCGTCTTGCCCGCACTGCGAGTTCCCGGCATGGATACCACTTTCCTGCTTATGGCGCGCTACAATGGCCGCGCAATTATTCCAATCGAGGAAGTATGTCGCGACTATTTCTCTCACCTAACCAAAGAGAAGTTTTTGCGAAAACACGCCGCCGGTGAAATCAAGCTGCCGCTGGTCAGGATCGAAGAGAGCCAGAAGAGCGCCAAGGCTCAGGAATCCCCTCATTTTTGGAGCACAACTAATAGATGAAATGCGGACTAGGTGTCGGCCGAATTCCCGTTCTAGTTGTAGATCTTTGTGTGACCTGGCAGCGAAGGATTGGAGCGATAGCTCCACATCGGTGAAAATATCACAATTCTGGGTTGAAAGTTGACCTCAGTTGCACGCAAAGGTCAAAATGAGGGGATTCCTGAGGCGCCAAGGGCATCCACCTGACGGACCTAGCCGCATACCTAGATAAGAGACGAGAAGCTGCTTTGCGCGAGCAACAGGCTTTGCACTCGTGAACTCCGGTCGGCCCGTTCTGGCGGGCCGACTGCCGCAGAACAGGCTGTTTGCGCGCATTTTCGGTTAGTGGGCGTCACGGCGAATTGGACCCATAGTCACAACATTTTCACATCAAACAAAAATTGCGCGAGCGTAACACGCTGCGAATACAAGAAAAAACTTTCCAGTTGATCCAATCCATCATTGGGGCTATGGAAAATCGCCAGCCCGAAATTTTCGGGTCGGTTATTGATTTTCGGCCGTCTTCCACCGCGTCAGCTTCGCTCATTTTCGCTTTTTCAGGAGACCTTTT
>JAJYAH010000297.1 GCA_021779635.1 Pseudomonadota bacterium
TCGGAATCTGGGACTTGCCGCGAAAGATCAGTGGAAGCTGGTCGGTAAAGGAGATCGGCTTGGCGCGCGCCAGCTCCGTGGCGAGCCTGCTCATGAAGCCCGAGCGATAGTCGCGGGAGCCGCGGGTCGACTGGCCGAGTTCGATCGTGTCCTGGGTCTCGAAGTGGCTCCGCGTCAGATCATCGGACGTGCCGGCAAATGGCACGAACGCGATCTCCCGCTTGGCCCATAACGGATAGATGCTGTCCCGCAACGCCGGGTGCAGGCCCCAATCGGCGCCGAGCGACAATGCGGAATTCGGATTGCCGGCGTCGGGCTTGGCAATGCCCAGCGTTGGCCGCGAACTATGGTAGAAGTCGCTGGACACCGGCACGACGACGTTGGCGGCATCGTAAGCGCCACGCAGAAACACTACCAGCAGCCGGGCATCGGTTGCAGGTGCAGCCCAGACGCGGCCGGCCACGGTCAGGGGGGCTATAGCGGCAAAGGCCTCGATCAGGTCACGGCGATTCATGGTGCGATCCTGTTGCTTGCGTTTAGCGCATGAACTCGGGTGACGACAGAAACAGCGTATTCCAATCCTGTGGCGAGATCGCCTGATCGAGCGCGGCGAGCGTTGTCGAACCCAAGGTCTGCCGCAGTCCGTTGAAGTAGAGCGAGTTCTGAATCAGCGGGAATGCCGGCTGATCGACCGCATTCGGTCCTTCCGGCTTGAACAGGCCCGAAGAGCCCGAACCGATTTGCCGCGCAATCTCGAAACGCAGCATCATCTGTCCCGGCCCGTTCCAGGATGCGGAGGTCATCGCGTAGCCGTCCGGCGTCTCATGATTGAACAATCCTTCGCCAAGACGGTTCAGCCAGTTCTGGATCGGCAGCGTATTCAGGATCACCTTGTCGTCGTAAGCGAGGCGAACCGCCGAGAATACGTATCGCACCGGATCCTTGAATTTCGAACCGGACTTCAGCGACGCGGCGAACTCCGGCGCATGAACCATGGTGGAAAGCACCGCGGATATATCGCCGTCCGTTGTTTTGAAGGTTTGCGCCATCCGCTGCACCAGCGGCTCCGGCGGATTTTCCGAGATAAAATACATCGCGATCTGCCTGGCCAGATGCGTCGCGGTCGCCGGATGGCGAACCAGGATATCGACCGCCTCGTCGACCTCCGCCAGCCCGCGCCCCTTGATCACATGGCCCAGGAAAGTCTTGTCGCCATAATCATGTCGGGCGGGATTGAATTCGAATGCGCCCTCGCGCACGAGCTGCGATTGCAACTCCGGCTTGAGCTTGGGATCTTCCGGCTTCAGATCGATGCCGAGGCCCGTCAGAATACGCGCCAGTGCCTCGACATCCGACTGCGTGTAACCCGAGCCGACCCCCATGGTGTGCAATTCCATGATCTCGCGGGCATAGTTTTCGTTGATATGTCCGGCGGCATTGTCGGCATTGTCGAGATAGCGCAGCATCGCCGGATGATACAGGGTGGCGGAAAGCAGATCGTGGAACTTGCCGAGCGCAAAGGGGCGGATGGCGCGGCTCTCATAGTCCCCAACCAGGATGCGAATGTTCGCCTTGTTTTGGTGCACGTTGAAATGGTTGAACCAGAACCATGTCATGCGTTCGCGCAATTGATCCGGCGCGTAGAGCGCGCGCAGGATGCTGCGCGCCGCCGCCTGTCTCCCACGATCGTTCATGGCCTGCTGATAAGCCTGCTGCGCGACCTTCTTCTGCTCGGGATCGGTGATCTGGTTGGCAGCCTTGCCCTGCTGATCGAACGCCGCCGCGATGTCGAACGGAAACTTGTGAACATCCGGCATGGCCTCGATCTGCTTTTGAGCCGCATCGGGCAAAGCGACATCGGCGGTCGGATGCAGTTGTTCGCCAAGCCAGTGTTCGACACCGACGGCCTGCAGATGCGCGGCACTTGAGGCATTGATACCCCAGGTCAGCCGATCGAGCAGCATCATGTCGTGGAGGTTCAATTCGCCCGCTTGCGCGGTAGCAATGCCGAGGAATCCGGCGACCATGACGAGCGCGATATGGCCCAGCGCGGCCGCCGACCAGCCGCGGCAGGATGCATTCGAGATATCTGGTTCGCTCATCGATTCGACCAATCCTGTAAATTCACCAATCTTGCAAATTTACCAATTCGGGAATCGTCTTGTGCTGCCGTCCAGGGTCCGGATTCGGGAGTGTTCGACCCCAGCTCACCCAAGCTCTTGCCTCTTGATCCCTGCCGATCAATCTGACCGAGAGCGCATGAATATGTACTGAACGAAATGCATATAGATGATGGCGGACACGCCTGTTCCAACCGCGAACAGCGACGTGCCCGTTACGTCAGCAACCCGGTTGCGTCAGCAACCCGTCACACACGCCGGATTTTTAACGTCGGGCCGTGGGTCGTCGGTGAACATGCCTCGGTTCGGCATCTTGATCGCGCTCAGCGTGCGGGCGTCGAGCGTCGCGTCGGCCGGAACCAGGCCGTTCAAATGAAGGATATAGGCGGAGACCGCATAGACGTCGTCGTTGCCGAGCGATTGCGGCGCGTTCTGCGGCATGGCGCGGCGAATATAATCGAACAGTGTCGGGGCATAGGGCCAGTAGCTGCCGACGGTCTTGATCGGCTTTGACGTCGCGATGGTGCCCTGACCGCCGACCAGGCGGTCGCCGACGCCGCCTTCACCCTTCGCGCCATGGCAGGCCATGCATTGCTGGTCGAACACCTCGTGACCATGGGCAACGCTGCCGCTTCCTGGCGGCAGGTTCGCACCGTCGCGACCGATGTCGATATTCCAGCCGGCAATCTCCGCGGCCGTCGCAGGTCGCCCGATGCCGTAGGGGCTCTGGGCGCAGGCCGGCGCCGGCAGCCCGAGCGCAACCGCGATCAAGGCGGCCCAACCGGGTTTAAGCATTCGCATTGGTAACCTGCCCGTGCGTATCGATGCGCCACGGCTGAATCGCATTGTTGTGGTAGATCGAGTTCTCGCCGCGAACCGCCAGCAGCTCCGAAAATGTCGGCTGCACGTAATCCGTCTCATCGACCGCGCGGCTCTGGATCACGGCGGGCTGACCGTCCCAATGCCACGGCACCCGAAAGCGGGTCAAGGCGCGCGTCAGAATCGGTTCCTGCAGTTTGGCGACTTGCCAGTTCTTGCCACCATCGACCGAAACATCGACACGCTTGATCTTGCCATGCCCGCTCCAGGCAATGCCGGTAATTTCGTGGAAGCCGGTCGTGTTCAGCTTTTGTCCGCCGGACGGCCGGGTGATGATGGACTTGGCCTCCATGTAAAATGTGAATTCCCGCGCGGTGCCATCCGGCATCAGGTCGGTGTATTTCGAGGTTTCCTCCCGGGAATAGACCGGCTCCGCGACGGCCTTCAGGCGGCGCAGCCATTTCACGTTCATGTTGCCTTCGAATCCGGGCAACAGCAGCCGCAGCGGATAGCCCTGCTGCGGACGCAACCGCTCGCCGTTCTGGCTGTAGACCAGCATCGCATCGTCAAGACATTTGTCGATCGGAACGCTGCGCATCATCGCCGCGGCATCGGCGCCTTCGGCCACCAGCCATTTGGCTTCAGGGCGCAGTCCCGCTTCCTGCAAAACGAGCTTCAGGCTGACGCCGGTCCACTCCGCGCAGCTCAGTAACCCGACAAGGTCGGAGGCGGTCTTGCCGTAAGGCTTGGTGTAGACCGGGTTGCCGGAACATTCGAGAAAGTGGATCCGGGACTCCGATGGAAAACGTCGGATGTCGTCCATCGTGAAGATCAAAGGCCTGTCCACCAGGCCATGCAGCATCAGCCGATGCTGCTCCGGATCGATCGCGGGAACTCCGCCGTGATGACGTTCGTAGAACAGCCCGTTCGGCGTGATGATGCCATCGAGATCCTGCAGCGGGGTCCGTCCCGCAGCAGAGATGTATTGCGGCAGTTTCTTCGAGATGTTCTTGACGACGTTGTTCTCGAACGGCGAAGGCATGCCATAGAGCTGGCTTCCCATCGGATCGCCCGGCGCCTTCATCCATTCCGGGATGTCGGGCGGCAAATTGTCGGCGTTGGCCGTCGCGGTTTCCGCGCCGGCCTGCTGCCCGGCGACCCCGCTCGCCAGCGCGCCGCCCAGCAAGGCGCTGCCCTCCCCCAATACTTGCCGGCGCGACAAGCCGCGCTTTGTGTCATCCGTCTGGCCTGCACCTTTCGGTGATTTGGGTGCCATTTATCCTCCGCTCTTTTTTTCTTCGGTCGCCATTTTTGGACCGCCATTTTTGCTTGGGTCGCTATGGCTTCCGGGCGCGCTTGCAGCGTTATGAGGCCGACGGGCATTTGGCCATATTCTCGGCGTTCACTCAATGTCCGCATCGGGCCAGAAAACAAGACGTGATATCGCTTGAAATGGAATGGGCGGCTTGTTGAAAACACCTGCAGAACGGAACGGGCGCGAGCTGGACGCCACCAGGGAAAAGCGGAATGCGAACTGACATGACGGCATCGCTAAGCAAGGTTCCCGAGGTCACGCTCGCGTTCTGGATCGTCAAAATCGCCGCAACCACCCTGGGCGAGACAGCCGGCGACACCCTCTCGATGACGCTGCAATGGGGTTACCTGGCCAGCACCGCGCTGTTCGTGGCGGCACTCGTGGTGCTGGTCGGCTTTCAGATTGCGGCCAGCCAATTTCGCCCGTTCCTGTATTGGGCGACTATCATCGCATCCACGACCTTCGGCACCACGATGGCCGATTTTGCGGACCGCTCACTGGGCATCGGCTATGCCGGCGGCTCGTCCATTCTGCTGCTGTGCCTGGCGGCCACCCTCGGTCTTTGGTACTGGTCGGTCGGCTCGATCGCGGTCGACACGGTCAATACGCCGAAAGTGGAGGCCTTCTATTGGGCGGCCATCACCTTCTCGCAGACATTGGGAACGGCACTCGGTGACTGGACGGCCGATTCGACCGACCTCGGATACGAAGGCGGAGCGCTGGTATTTGGCGTCGCATTGGCTGTGGTCGCGGCGGCCTATTACTGGACCCATGTGTCGCGCGTCACGCTGTTCTGGGCGGCATTCATTCTGACCCGGCCGCTGGGAGCGACCGTCGGCGATTTCCTCGACAAGCCCGTCAGCGATGGCGGCCTTGCCTTGAGCCGCCCGCTGGCTTCGGCTGTCATCGCGGTCTTTATCCTCGCCTGCCTGCTGGTTCTGCCGCAACGGGCCGGCTCGCATCCGGCCCGATAAGCTGCCGGATTGTCGGTACGTGATGCACTGAACCGTTAAGGATGCGGTGCAATACTTTCCTAAATTTAATTCGGCGCCAGCGGCTCGGGCCTCGACCAAAGAATGGCTCGACACCATTTATTGAATCAAACACGATCACCATCGGGATGGAAACGATGAAGAGGGCAGTCGCCATTTTGGCCTGCATTTGCGCCGTGATGGGCGGCCTCTATTTTTCCGCCAGCAAATGGGCCATCCGGCACGAAACGCTGAACCTGTTTGACGCCGCGCGGCAACGGCCGGTCGCCGTGGACGTCGCTGTGCGGCGCGACTACGAGATGAAGGCGGACGCCGGTTACTGGAAGCTTCCGGTCGCCGTCATCAGCAACGGCAACACTGTCAAGAACACCGAGTATTCCTTCCTGGCCAACGTCTTTGCGGCAAGAGGATATCTCGTCGCCAGCATTCAGCAGGATATTCCGACCGACCCGCCGTTGATGACCAAGGTCGGGTTGCCTTACGTCGGAAGGAAGGGCGTGTATGAGCGCGGCGAAGCCAACATCCTGTTTGTGGTCGGGCAGCTGAAAAAGCTGCAGCCGAACGCCGACTACGACCACCTGACGCTGGTCGGACATTCCAATGGCGGAGACATTTCCATGTACTTCGCCAAACAGCATCCTGAACTGGTATCGAAAGTCATCACACTCGATAATCTGCGGGTCCCGTTCGTGCTCAGCGACAAATTGAAGATCCTTTCGTTCCGCTCAAAAGACCCGAATTTCAAAACCGATCCCGGCGTGCTGCCGACCCCCCAGGAGGCAAGGGAGGGCGATATCGACATCGTCAAGACCAACGCCCAACATACCGACATGAGCGACCGGGGCCCCGATGCCGTTAAGGAGAAGATTCAGGCGACGCTCGATCATTTTCTGAGCGATAGCGCGAGCAGCGAGCTGTCGGCCGTGGATACCGAAAAGCTGATCGTTTCCAATCCCGGTCCGACAGCTCCCCCGTAGAAACGGCGGGTGCCTGTCTGTCTTCGGCAACGAAGTGGATACCGGTTCGCGCTCGGAAAGCGCGTCAAAACAAAACACCAGAGCATCGGTTCTGATTCAATCAGAACCGATCATGTTCCAAGGGCTGCAGCTATTGCTGGCTGGCGACTTCCGCGTGCGCGGAATGGAAAATCCCGGCGCCCGAGACCTGCGATGCGATCAGAAATGCCGCCACGACGGCGGGAAGGCTTATCAGTCTGAGAAATTGATCCACCGAAAGCATCGTCATCATCCCCCAAGGTAATTCAAGACTTCAAAAGGGGCGGCTTCAATCCGCCCCTTCCGCAACCTGCTGCGCGCTCGTCAAGAGCTGATCGGTGTAAGCCGCCCCGGAAATCGTGAGCAGCGCCAGAATCGAAATGACGACCAAGGTTCTCATCGATTAATGGTCGTTTTGGATTGTGGCCAAAAACGTCAAAGCTTGGCGCATTTTCAGGACAAACAAGAGAAAAATCATGGCTGCCGCGGTGCACCCGCGCGCAGCCTCGCCGGAGCCCGAAAGGCCGGCAGGACCAAGCCGGTTCAGGCGGTGTTTCCGGCGTCGATCGTCATTACCGTCCCGGTCACGTTGCGGCCGCCGTCTCCCAGCAGATATTCCACCATGCGGGCGACATCGTCGGGTTGGGCCAGCCGGCGCAACGCGCTGCGGCCGGCAATGCGCTGGCGCTGATCTTCGGAGAGGCTTTGCGTCAGATCAGTATCCACGAAGCCCGGCGCAATTGCGTTCACTGTGATTCCGAGCTTGCCGACTTCGCGCGCCAGCGACTTGGTAAAGCCGGTCGCCGCGGCCTTGGTCGCGCCATAGACCGACAGGCCATTATAGCCGGTCGTCGCAATAATCGACGACATGTTGATAATCCGGCCGGCGCCGTCAGCCATCATGTGCCGCATTACATATTTGGTGAGGATGACCGGCGAGAGGACGTTGAGGCGAAGCAACGCCTCGATCTCGGTGTTGTGCATGGTGGCGAGCAAGCCCTCGGTGCCGATCCCGGCATTGTTGACGAGGCCAAAGATGGCGCCGAATTCGTCGCGCACGTTTTTGACGAAAGCCGGGAGGGCATCAATTTCGCTGAGATCGCACGCCTTGAAGTGAAGCCCGCCCCTGCCCTGTTTTACGGCTTCTGCGATCGCATCGCGCAATTCGTCGCTTTCGCGCCGCGCCACCGCGATCACGTTGTAGCCGGCTGCGGCAATCCTTCGCGATATCGAAAGACCAATTCCGCGGCTACCGCCGGTCACCAGAACATTATGCATCGTGTCGGGCCAGCTTTCCGGCCGGCGTCACATCAAGCGATGGGACGAACCGGATCACGGCGGGGACCTTGTGCGACGCCAGCGACGCCCGGCAATCAGCGAGGATCCGGTTGCGGATCTCGTCGGTGCGGCTGCCGGCATCGCCTTCTGCCAGCACGACATCGGCGACCACGATGGCGCCGGTGATCGGGCTGCGGCGTGATCTGGCGCGGGACATCCGCACCTCGGCCTGCCGGTTGATGACGGCTTCGATTTCCTCGGGGTGAACCTTGAGGCCGCCAATATTGATGATGCCACCGCGGCGGCCGACGAAATAATAACGCTCGCCGCGCAATTCAACCATGTCGCCGGTATCGACGAATCCCTGCGCGTCGGTCAAGGCGGCGGCGTTCTGGCCGACATAGGCATGCGCCGCCCGCGTCGAACGAATCCGGAGCGATCCGTCCTCGACCTTCATCTCGACGCCGTCACGGCTCTGCGCAAGAATCTGCACGGGAAAGCCCTCAAGGCCGTCGTTCACGGCAAAGCCGACGCCCGCCTCGGTCGACGCATAGGCATGACCGATCGAGGC
>JAJYAH010000298.1 GCA_021779635.1 Pseudomonadota bacterium
GGCGAGCAGCCGCTCCTGATTCTCGATGACAGTAACCTCGCATCCGCATTTCGCCGCGGCACAGGCAGCCTCTAGACCGATAACACCGCCGCCAACGATGGCGACGCGGGACCGTCCATGGAACGATTGGCGCAAATTCATCGAGTCTTCGATGTTGCGAAGGTAGTAAACCGGAGGACCGGCTCCCTCAAGCGTCTTGATCCGCCGCGGCTGGGTGCCGGTCGCAAGCAAAAGCCGATCGTATCCGAACATCCTGCCATCGCCGGTCGCGACGGCTTGTCGCTCCGGATCGCATGCGACGACGGCGGTTCCGGTGATCATGCTGACGTCGAGCACGTCCGTCCAGTCGTCGATCGGCTTGAGATAGGTAACCGGCGCCTCCAGCGTCGCAAGCAGTTCCTTCGACAGTTGCGGCCGCTCATATGGCGGATGCTTTTCCTCGCCGATCAGCGTGATTGACCCGCGAAAGCCGGCGGATCGCAGCGCTTCCGCGGCACGTCCTCCCGCCTGGCCGGCGCCGGCAATCACGATTTTCTGGATGGATGGCACCGGCGCTTCAACTCCCGTGGCGCCCGAAATCTTCCTCTTTTTGCCGAACAGGGAAGCGCTTCAAGCATTCTTGGATTGCACAGACATTAAAAACAGTCCAACCTGCTTGTAAAGTAATAAAGTTGATCCACGCGGCTATCGCAGTGCATCACTACGGGAGAAAGCGGTGGCCAGGGCGATCGACGTGCATACCCATTTTGTGCCGGAAACCATGCCGTCCGGGGCGGGCCGCAACCCCCTCTGGCCATCGATCGAACACAGGGACGGGAACAAGGCCGCGGTCGTCGTGGGCGGCAAGATCTTTCGTGCCATCGATTCCAGAAGCTGGGATGCCGACCGTCGATTGCGGGATATGCAAGCGGACGACGTCGACGTCCAAGTCGTGTCCCCGATGCCCGAATTGTTGTCGCACTGGTTTCCCGCCGATGATGCCGACATGTTGTCCGGTCATATCAACCGCTCCATAGCGGAACTATGCTCAACCCACCCGGAACACTTTATCGGAATCGGCATGGCTCCCGTCCAGGAACCCGCGCTTGCCGCACGCCGCCTGGCAGACCTCAAAGCGCTCGGACTTTGCGGCATTGAAATCGGCAGCCACATCAATGGTGTCGCGTTGGGTGACCCGCGCATGCACGAGCTCTATGCCGCCGCCGAGCAGGCCGATCTCGCGATCATGATCCATCCGCTGCACCCCTCGGGCATGGAGCGAATGGGTGGCCGGCCGGAACTGGCCGCCGTCGCGGCCTTTCCGCTTGAAACCGCGTTGGCTGCCACGTCCCTTCTGACTCATGCCGTCACCGAGCGATTTCCAAAATTGCGAATATTGCTCAGCCACGGCGGCGGGGCATTGCCCTGGATTCTTCCGCGCCTTAAGCACGCACATGCGCTCGGACCTCCGCTGCAGGAGCTGTTTGCGCGCGATCCTACCGAGATGGCGCGGGCATTCTACTACGACACCATTTTGTATGATCGTCTCGCCTTGCGATTCCTCGCCGAGTCGGTGGGCGCCAATCACATCGTGGTCGGATCGGATTATCCGTTCTCGATCAAGCAGGACCGGCCGGCTGAATTCGCCGAGCTGGCGCTCGGAATCAACCGGGCAACGCTTGCGGAGAATGCGGCACGCTTTCTGAACCGGGCGCCTTTCGCAGCGTGACGCGCGGCACGACCGGGCAGGAACCGGAAGATGAGGGAGAAACTGGTGGGAAGGTGCTATTCGTATCGACAGTACTGCTCATTGGGGCCGCTACCGCCGCGGACGCCGGCGCGACCCGATCCGCAAGTGCCCCGGGATCACAAATTGGGCCCATGCGTGCACGGGAAAATCGGTTCGTTCTATTTCTATGAGAAGGACTCGAACGACGACGCCGCGTTCGGCTTTTTCGACGTCGAACTGTCGGTTCAGCGCGTTGCAGCCGGCAAGGTCCGGATCGAACTTTACTGCATTGCCGATGGATATCAGACTTCACGCGGCGTCGGCGCGGGGCACCCAGTCAAAATCGCGATCATGGCAGGCGGCGAGACGGTGGGATCAACCGAGTGGCATTTTGCCGACGTCATCTGCGGGCACGCAGATCCGATGAATTTCTCGGCCGATATTGACATTGGCGACACATCGTTTTCACTGATTGACCGCATCGATCTGCTCGGGGTCGATGGGCTGTCAACGCCTTGCGGATAGCCTTCCGACGTTCCAGCCTGCCATGATGATTTAACGGAGCCACGCGATGACGTTGATGCAGGTCGGGTTGGACGACAAATACCGGCTCGATGCCAAGCGAATCTATCTTTCCGGAATCCAGGCACTGGTACGATTGCCGATGTTGCAGCGCGAACGAGATCGCGCGCAGAATCTCAACAGCGCCGGATTTATCTCGGGATACCGCGGTTCCCCCCTCGGCATGTACGACAATGCCTTGTGGCGGGCCAAGTCGTTCCTGCAATCGCACGATATCGCCTTCGTCCCCGGACTAAACGAAGATCTGGCGGCGACCGCCGTGTGGGGCAGCCAGCAGGTCGGACTGTTTCCCGGAGCGAAGGTCGATGGCGTGTTCGGGATTTGGTATGGCAAGGGACCGGGGGTGGACCGTTCCGTCGACGCCCTCAAGCATGCCAATTCGGCCGGCACGGCCCGGCACGGCGGCGTACTCGCGCTGGCCGGCGACGATCATGGCTGCCAATCATCAACGCTTGCGCATCAGAGCGAACAGGTATTCGCCGCCGCATTGATGCCGATCCTCAATCCGGCAACGCTGCAGGATTATCTGGATCTAGGACTCTACGGCTTTGCGCTCTCCCGCTTCTCCGGCTGCTGGGTCGGCTTCAAGGCGATTTCCGAAACGGTCGAGAGTTCCGCCTCCATTTACAGCGATCCGGCGCGCGTGCAGGTGGTGCTGCCATCGGACTTCGCGATGCCGCCGGGCGGCCTCAACATCAGATGGCCCGACCCGCCGCTCGAACAGGAGAGACGGCTGCACGGCCCGAAAATGGAGGCCATTGCGGCATTCGCGCGAGCCAACCAGCTCGATCGAGTCGTGCTCGACAGCAAACCGGTACGGCTTGGGATCGTCGCCACCGGCAAGGCCTATCTCGACCTGCGGCAGGCCCTTGCCGACCTCGGCATAACCGAACGGTACGCCCAACAACTCGGCCTGCGCATCTACAAGGTCGCACTGACCTGGCCGCTCGAGGAGAGTGGTGCAAGACGATTTGCCGAGGGTTTGCAGGACGTCCTGGTGGTCGAGGAAAAGCGCGGCTTTGTCGAAGATCAACTGGTGCGAATTCTCTACAATATGGATGCTTCAAAGCGTCCTTCGGTCGTCGGCAAACGTGACGAACACGGCGCGGCGCTGTTGCCGAGCGAAGGCGAGCTCACGCCGACCATGGTCGCTGCGGCGCTCGTCTCGCGCCTGCGCCGGCTTGGTCACCAGAGTCCGGAACTGGAACAAAGACTGGCCCGGCTTGAAGCCTTTGAACATCCGGCGAACGCGCCCTCTGCCATGGCGTTGCAGCGCACACCTTATTTCTGCTCCGGCTGCCCGCACAACACCTCGACGAAAGTGCCGGAAGGCAGCCGCGCGATGGCCGGCATCGGCTGTCACGGGATGGCTCTCGCCGTCCCAAGCCGACGTACTGCGACGATCTCGCATATGGGCGCCGAGGGCGTGACCTGGATCGGCCAGGCACCCTTCACCGATGAACGCCACATCTTTCAGAACATCGGTGACGGTACCTACACCCATTCCGGGCTGCTGGCGCTGCGGGCTGCCGCCGCGGCGGGCGTCAATATCACCTACAAGATTCTTTACAACGACGCGGTCGCGATGACCGGCGGACAGCCGGCCGAGGGCGGGCTCACCGTCTCGCAAATCGCCCATCAGGTCGCTGCTGAAGGCGCAAAACGCATTGCGATCGTCTCGGACGATCCCGACAAATATCCCGGCAAAGACTATTTCCCGGCAGGCGCCACTGTCCATCATCGCCGCGAGCTGGATCGGATTCAACGCGAACTGCGGGAGATCAGCGGTCTCTCCGTCTTGATCTACGATCAAACCTGCGCAGCGGAAAAACGTCGTCGTCGCAAGCGCGGGCTCTACCCGGATCCGCCCAAGCGCGTCTTCATCAACGATCTCGTCTGCGAAGGCTGCGGCGATTGCTCGCAGACCTCGAACTGCGTTTCGGTTCAGCCGCTCGAAACCGAATTCGGACGCAAGCGGAAGATCGACCAATCGAACTGCAACAAGGACTATTCCTGCGCCGAGGGATTTTGTCCAAGCTTTGTGACTGTTCACGGCGGCGCGCTCAAGAAGGCGGAAAGCTCCGCGATCGATTCCGGCCAGCTGTTCGCCGACCTTCCATTGCCCGACAAGCACGAGCTGGATGCGCCCTTCAATATCCTCGTCACAGGCATCGGCGGCACCGGCGTCATCACGATCGGCGCGCTCCTGGGCATGGCCGCCCACCTCGACGGCCGCGGCTGCTCCGCGCTCGACTTTACCGGACTAGCGCAAAAAAATGGCGCAGTCATGAGCCATGTCCGAATAGCGCGAACGCCGGAAGAAATCGCCACGGTTCGCATCGCTTCCGGAGGTGCCGATCTTATTCTCGGCTGCGATATCGTTGTTTCCGCAAGTACTGCCGCCCTCAGCCGAGCCGAACGCGGCGTGACCCAGGCCATTGTCAATGCCGACCTGCAGCCAACGGCCGGTTTTGTGATGAATCCCGATATCGATTTCGAAATGACCGCGATGCAGGGAGCGCTGCGCGAGGCGATCGGCGAAAAAAAGCTTGATATCATCGACGCGACGGGCATCGCGTCAGCCTTGATGGGCGACAGCATCGCAACCAACGCCTTCATGCTCGGCTTTGCATTCCAGAAAGGGGCCATTCCGCTTTCGCTGGAGGCAATTCTGCGCGCCATCGAAATCAACGGCGCTGCCATCGAGATGAACAAGCAGGCCTTTTCCTGGGGACGACTCGCAGCATACGACCTCGCGCGCGTGCGCAGCGTAACCCAGTTCCGGGCACGAGCCTCCGCCCCTGTCGGCAACCTTGACGATGCGATAACTAACCGCGCCGCATTTCTCGTCGCTTATCAGAACCAGGCTTACGCGGACCGCTACCTCGCGATGGTGTCCGCGGCGCGCAACGCCGAGGCCGCAGTGGCACCTGGATCCAGCGAGCTCACCGAGGCCGTTGCAAAAAACCTGTTCAAGCTCATGGCCTACAAGGACGAATATGAGGTGGCGCGGCTCTATACCGACGGCAGCTTTGCAGACAAGCTGAAGGCGCAATTCGACGGCGATTTTCGGATCAAATTCCATCTCGCGCCACCATTGTTGGCACGTCGCGACAAAGTGACCGGACGTCCCCGAAAGTCGGAATATGGCGGCTGGACGATCCACCTGTTTCGCCTTCTTGCACGGCTGAAATTCCTCCGCGGCACCGCACTCGATCCATTCGGTTATGCGCCGGAGCGCAAGGCCGAGCGGCAGCTGATCGCGGATTACGAGGCGATGCTGCAACAGCGCATGGCGGCGCTGCAGAGCCGGGATCTGGTCACGCTGATCAAACTGGCGCGGATTCCCGAAGTGATCCGCGGCTATGGATATATTAAAGACGAAAGCATCCAGAAAGCAGCGCAACAACGCGCACGCCTTCTCGCCGATCTCGATAACAATCGCTTCGCTGTCGCAGCAGAGTAAGGCTTGGCTTGACAGCGGCACGTTGCGAAACACAGTTGCCGTCCAAACTCATAAACCGGCCATACTGCTTGTAACTTCGAAGCACGCCTGTTAGCTTTTCACAAAACGACAAACAAGATTTGGGAGGATCGCAATGAAGGGAAAGTTAGGTTTCGCGCTGTCCGCGGCCCTGTTGCTCATAAGCTTCGCTGGCGCCGGTGCTGCCGACAAGAAATACGGACCGGGTATTAGCGACAAGGAGATCAAGCTGGGCCAAACGGTGCCATACAGCGGACCGGCATCGGCCTTCTCGAGTTACGGCCGGGTCATGACCGGTTATTTCGAGATGCTCAACGAAGCCGGAGGCATTAACGGCCGAAAGGTCACGCTGATATCGCTCGATAATGCATACAGTCCTCCGAAAGCCCTGGAGCAGACCCGCAAACTGGTCGAGGACGACGGCGTGTTCGCGGATGTGGGCACGGTGGGAACCACACCCAATTCAGCGATTCAGAAATACCTCAACCAGAATCAGGTCCCGCACGTTTTCATCTCGGCCGGCGGACGACGCTTCAACGATCCAAAGAATTTTCCCTGGAGCGCACCGATGTATCCCGCCTTCGAAATGGAGGGCAAGACTTTCGGCAACTACCTCCTCCGGCACAAACCCGACGCGAAAATCGCCGTGCTGTACCAGAACGACGATTATGGCAAGGACTTCCTCACGGGGCTGAAGGCGGCGCTGGAGAAGGCGTCCCCCAAGATCGTAGCCGAGGCCAGCTACGAACTTGCCGATCCCACCATCGACTCGCAGATCGTCAAATTGAAGGATTCCGGCGCCGATGTGTTGATGGACTTCTCAACTCCGAAATTCGCTGCGCAAACCCTCAAGAAGACGACCGAACTGGACTGGCATCCGACACAGTTTCTTGTCAGCCCGACCAATTCCGTTGCGGCGGTTTTGAAGCCGGCGGGGCTGGAAAACGTGCAAGGCGTTTTCACGACCCAGTTTACCAAACAGGCAGGCGATCCGGCATGGGCTGATGACCCCGAGGTCAAGGAATATATCGCATTCATGAAAAAATGGACACCGAATGACAACCCGGGTGATTTCGTCGCGCTGTCCGGCTACATCAATGCCCAGGCTATTGCCTATGGACTGAAGCGCTGCGGTGACGATCTGACGCGCGAGAATTTCCTCAAGCAGGCGCTCAGCTTCAAGGGGCAGCGCTTCAAGATGATGCTGCCTGGCATCGAACTCAACAATTCAGTCGACGATCATGCGCCATATCAATCCTTGCGCATGGCGCGGTTTGAAGGATCGAGCTGGAAGCTGATTGATGACAGCGCGGCCTCCGGACAAACATCGTCGGCCAAATGACGGCTCTGGGCATGGAAAAATACGCGACAGCTTCCGTCGAAGTCCGGGAAGACGTCGAGATTATCTCGCTGAACCGCCCCGACGCACTCAACGCGGTGACGCCGGCGATGATCGACGAACTCACGGAATATTTTTCCGGGCTTCATCAACGCTTGACGACGCGAGTCGTCATACTCAAGGGCAATGGACGGGCGTTCTGCGCGGGAGCCGAACTCGGATCGGAGGCGTTTTCCTCCCCCGGCGAAGGACGTCCACAACGTCAATTCCAGATGCAGCAGCGTTATTCGGGCGTGATCCGGCTGATGCGAAGCTGCCCGCAGCCGATTATCGCGCTGGTTCAGGGCGCCGCATGCGGCGCCGGCTTTTCGCTGGTGCTGGCCTCGGATGTGCGCTTCGCCGCACCCGAAGCCCGGATGAATGCAGCCTATATTCGTGTCGGCGTCGGCGGTTGCGACATGGGATCCGGATATTTATTGCCGCGGCTTATCGGACTTTCGGTGGCGTCCGAATTGTTGCTCACCGGACGCTTTCTTGGCGCCGACCGGGCAAAGGCCGTAGGGCTGGTCAGTGACGTGGTACCGGCCGACCGACTGCTCGAGACCGGTCTTGAATTTGCCGCAGAGATGGCCCGCACCTCCCCGATGGGACTGCGGTTGACCAAGCAGGCGCTGAACGCTTTGATCGACGCCCCCAGTCTCGACACCGCGCTGATGATCGAGGATCGACAACAGGTCATCCTGCTGGAAACAAGCGATCACCGCGAAGCGGTCGCAGCCTTTCGGGAGAAGCGGCCGCCGAACTATCGCGATCAATGATCGCGAAGAAGGCTGTTCTGTTTCCCGATGCTCGAGCCATCGCGAAGAATCCAATTCGAGAACCTAACCGCTCTCGAAAAATCACGCTTGCGACGTCG
>JAJYAH010000299.1 GCA_021779635.1 Pseudomonadota bacterium
GATCTTCACCGGCGACTGGTCGATGCCGGTCAAGGAAGCCGAAGCGACCAACAGCCTGATCGATCAGGGCGTCGATGTGCTGACCTGCCATGTCGATGGACCGAAGACGATGGTCGAGAACGCAGCGCGGCGTGGCGCGATGGTCTGCGGCTATCACGTCAACCAGTCGCCGCTGGCGCCAAAGGCCTATCTGACCGGCGCCGAATGGAACTGGGAAGCGCTCTATCCGAAGTTCGTGAAGATGATCACCGCCGGCCAGGAGATACCGAATTTCTACCGTGGCGGTCTGAAAGAAGAGATCGTCAAGGTCTCGCCCTATGGCGAAGCGGTCTCAGCGGAGGCCCGCAAACACGCGGACGATATCAAGGCCAAACTGGTCGCCGGCGGTTACGTCATCTTCAAGGGCCCGATCGCCGACAACAAGGGCAAGACCGTGATCGGCGCCGGAACCGAGCGCGGCCAGAAGGACGCCGAGCTTGAAAAGATGGACTATCTGGTCGAGGGCGTCGTCGGAGCGACCTCGTGACATCAGGCGTTGCGGATCCTGCCGAAGCGGCTGCGGTTTCTCCGGCCTCGGATCCGGGATTTCTGCAGCGCTACGGCGGGACCATCGAATACATCCTCATTCCGGGCGCGGCGCTGGTCGGCGCGCTCGGCGTGTTCGGGATATTCGTCGCCCTGTTCGGCAAAAACCCGCTCGATCTATATTTCTATATGTATTACGGCGCGTTCGGCACCTGGTTTTCCTGGCAGAACACGCTGACGCGCGCGGCTCCCCTGATATTGACGGCGCTCTGCACCGCGCTACCTGCACAACTCGGCATGGTCATCATCGGCGGCGAAGGCGCGCTGCTGATCGGCGCGCTGGCGGCCACCGGCGCGGCGCTGCTCGTGCAGTCCGCGCCGCCTCTGGTGGTGCAGCTTGTCATGGTCTGTGCCGGCATGGCCGGCGGCGGTCTCTGGATCATGCTGGCAGGCGGGCTTCGTCAATATCGCGGCGTCAATGAAACAATCTCCAGCCTGCTACTGGTCTATATCGCGCTCGCGATCCTCAACCATCTGGTCGAAGGCCCGATGCGCGACCCCGCCAGTCTCAACAAGCCGTCGACCCGCGAGATAGGCGCCGTCAACATGATCGGCTCGATCCCGGGCACCGAGGTGCATTGGGGACTGGTATTCGGCATCGTCGCCGCCATCGCGGCCTACATTCTGATCTATCACACCGTGTTCGGCTTCGCTGCGCGGGTCGCCGGCGGCAATATTCGGGCCGCCAAGATCGTGGGCCTGAGCGTCGGCCGGCTGATTCTGACGATCTGCTTCCTGGCGGGCGCATCGGCCGGCCTCGCCGGTATGATCGAGGTCGCGGCGGTTCAGGGCAAAACCAACGCCAACCTTGCCGCCGGTTACGGCTTTACCGGAATCCTTGTCGCCTTCCTGGCGCGACAGAATCCGCTCGCGATCATTCCCGTTGCGATCCTGCTCGGCGGCATCAGTGCGAGCGGCGGGCTACTGCAGCGGCGGCTTGGCCTGCCCGATGCATCGGTCCTGGTGCTGCAGGGAATCATCTTTGTCGCGGTGCTGGCGAGCGACGCGCTTTACGGGCGGATCGGCTTTCTGAAAGGCAAATCCTGAACATGGCGGACGGCACGATCGGACTCTGGACGGTCCCCCTCGCGGTGTTCGGCGGCGCGATCCGCGTCTCGACGCCGTTTCTGTTCGTCAGCCTCGGCGAATGCATCACCGAGCGCAGCGGACGCATCAACCTCGGCCTTGAGGGCACGCTCGTAATGGGCGCGATGAGCGCCTACGGCATCTCCTATCTCACGGGTTCGCCCTGGCTTGGGGTTCTCGCTGCCGGCCTGACCGGCGCCCTGCTCGGCGCGCTCCACGCCGGTATTTGCTCGCTGCCGCGGGTCAATGACATCGCCGTCGGCATCGCGCTGATGCTGTTCGGCACAGGTCTCGCGTTCTATCTCGGCAAACCGCTGATCGAACCCACGGCGCCGCGATTGCCGGCGATCGATTTCGGATGGTGGAGCGATGTCTCGCAGGTTCGCGCGGCGCTGCGAATCAACGTGCTGTTTCTGATCGGGGTGGCGCTCGCACCGATTTTATACTGGGCATTTCGCACCACACGCTGGGGCCTGCTGATCCGGACCGCCGGCGAAAGTTCGGATGCCGCGCGCGCCATGGGATATTCCGTGCTCGCGATCCGTCTGCGGGCGACCATGGTCGGCGGCTTCCTCGCCGGTATCGGCGGCTCGTTCCTGTCGCTGTTCTATCCCGGCAGCTGGAACGAAGGCCTGTCCAGCGGACAAGGCATCACCGCCGTGGCGCTGGTGATCTTCGCACGTTGGGACCCGATGCTGTGCTTGTGGGCATCGCTGGCGTTCGGTGGCGCGGCAGCACTCGGACCGGCACTGCAGTCGGTCGGGGTCACTTCCGGCTATCATCTGTTCAACGCCGCGCCCTACATCCTCACTTTGGCGATCATGATCATCACCTGCTCGCCGAAGCGTACGCTGACCGGCGCACCGGCGGAACTTTCGATCACACGATAGCGAGACAAGAAATGGCCGAACGTTATCTGAAGTCCGAGCCCTACGCATGGCCCTACAATGGCGACCTGCGTCCGGAAAACACCGCCCTCGTCATCATCGACATGCAGACCGACTTCTGCGGCGTCGGCGGCTACGTAGACAAGATGGGCTACGACCTGTCGCTGACCCGCGCGCCGATCGAGCCGATCAAGCGGCTGCTTGCCGTGATGCGCGATCAGGGTTTCCACATCATCCACACCCGCGAGGGTCATCGGCCGGATCTGACCGACCTGCCGGCGAACAAACGCTGGCGGTCGCGCCAGATCGGCGCCGGGATCGGCGATCCCGGCCCGTGCGGCCGGGTGCTGGTGCGCGGCGAAGCCGGCTGGGAGATCATTCCGGATCTCGCACCGCTGCCGGGCGAGCCGATTATCGACAAACCCGGCAAGGGCTCGTTCTGCGCCACCGACCTTGAGCTGATGCTGCGGCTGCGCGGCATCGAGAACCTGGTTCTTACCGGCATCACCACCGACGTCTGCGTGCATACCACGATGCGGGAGGCCAATGACCGCGGCTTCGAATGCGTGCTGGTTGAGGATTGCTGTGCCGCGACTGACAAAAGCAATCACGAACACGCGCTGAAGATGATCAAGATGCAGGGCGGGGTGTTCGGGGCCGTCGCAACATCGGCAAGCTTGATCGGAGCTTTGTCATGATTATCGGCGAAGTGCCGATGCCGAGCGGGGCGCTTGGCGTCGACGCCATCGCCATGACCATGCGGTTCGGCGAATTCGTGGCGCTGGACAACGTCGAACTGAAAGTACGTCCCGGATCCTTTCATGCGTTGCTCGGCGAGAACGGCGCCGGCAAGAGCACGCTGGTGAAATGCATCATGGGCTATTATCACCCGACCAAGGGCGAAGTGGTGGTCGGCGGCCGCGAACAGGCGATCGCCAATCCGAAGGACGCCCACGCGCTTGGCCTCGGCATGGTGTATCAGCATTTCACGCTGGTGCCGGCGATGACCGTGGCTGAAAACCTGGTGCTGGCGCGCGACGATGTTCCGGCCGTCATAAACTGGGGCAAGGAAAAGCAGGAACTGGAAGCGTTTCTCGCGCGCATGCCCTTCAAGGTGCCGCTTAACGCCCGCGTGTCGGACATTTCCGCCGGCGAGCGGCAAAAATGCGAAATCCTCAAGCAGCTTTATCTCAAGCGCAGGTTTCTGATCCTTGACGAGCCGACATCGGTGCTGACGCCGGGCGAAGCCGACGAGGTGCTCGGCATGCTGCGCGCCATGGTCGTCAACGGCGATTTGACGATTTTGATGATCACGCACAAATTCCGCGAGGTGATGGCGTTCGCCGACGAGGTCACCATCCTGCGCCGCGGCAAGCTCGCCGGGCGCGGCCGTGTTGCGGATCTGACGCCGGACGACATGGCGCGTACCATGATCGGCGCGGAAGAACTGACCATTCAGCCGGCCCGGGTCGGCGAAGTGGGCGAAACACGGCTCGAACTGAGCAATCTCACCGCGCTCGACGATGCCGGCGCGGTCGCAGTGAATGGCGTTTCGCTTGCTGTCCGCGGCGGAGAAATCGTCGGCATCGCCGGGGTTTCCGGCAATGGCCAGCGGCAGCTTGTCGAGGTGCTCGCCGGCCAGCGCGAAGCCGAAAGCGGCGAAATCCGCGTGGCCGGCGACATCTATCATGCCCGCCGCGAGGAAATGCGCCGGCACAAGATGTCGCTGCTGCCCGAAGAACCGTTGAAAAACGCGTGCGTCGGCGGCATGAGCGTCGCCGACAATATCGCATTCCGCCAGTTCGATCGCGCGCCGTTCGCGAGCGGCGGGTGGTGGCTCAACCGCACGGCGTTTCAGGACGACGCCGGCAAGAAGATCGCGCAGTACAAGATCAAGACCCGTACACCCGATACACCGATTGCCGCACTCTCCGGTGGCAACGTGCAGCGCGCCGTGCTGGCGCGCGAACTGGGCGACGTGGTCGAAGTCCTGATCGCCGCCAATCCCTGCTTTGGGCTGGACTTCGCCGCCGTCGCGCAAATTCACGCGGAAATCATGGCCGCGCGAAATCGCGGCGCCGCGGTGCTGCTGGTCAGCGAGGATCTCGACGAATTACTTGAACTGTCCGACCGGCTCGCCGTGATGTTCCACGGCGAACTGGTCTATGAAGCTCGCGCCAGCGAGGCCGACCTGACGGAAATCGGACGGCACATGGCGGGGCACTGAGCGCCGGCACGAGCCGGTCTCAGCCCGCCGTCATATCATTCGGCAGGTGCTGCCAGCGGCATATGCGGGTGCGAAACGCTTTCGCTGCTTGCGCCAAACCTCTCGACCGCGAGAAATCCAGCCGCCACGACGGCGTAGGCCAGCGCAACGCCGGGCGTGACGCCGAGGCCGCCGCCGATTCCGACCGCCTCGCCATGCATGAAGCCGAAATAGGTGAGCACCGCGCCTGCAAACGCGAACGCCGCGGCTTTAGTAAAGTCGCGCTCGATGACAAAGACGCCGATCGCGCCGAGCACCAAGCCCGCGAGGATCGAACCGCCGCCCATCACTTCCAGCCCATGATAGAGCACGCCTTGTTGAGGCAGCGAGGCGATGGCAGCCGTCTTGACGGCGCCGACCTTGTCGGGTGCCAGCGCCCCGACCGTCTGCGCGGCGCTAAGTGTCGCTCCAAGCATGGTGTCGATTTGCAGCTTGGCCCAGGCGGCGAGATGCGGCGTCAGGGCAAGCACGATCGCCGGCGCATGCTTGATCGGGGTGGTCTGGAACGCCTGCGCGCCGATCAGCATGCCGATATAGAGCAGGATCGGTGAAATCGCGACCACCGGCACCAGCGCCAGCAGCACCGAGATGATGCCGAACCAGGCCAGCACGACCACCATGATTCCGGTCGCCGCCGAATAGCCGATCCGGCCGCCCATCGCCTTCCAGCCGGGATGGCCGATATAAACCGCGTTGATGAACGGATTTCCCATCAGGCACCCGATCAGGCTGATGACGCCATCGGCGGTCAAGACCCGCGTGGTCGGATATTCATCGCCCGCGGCCTCGGCGCTTTCGACATTGTCCATCGCCTCGACCAGATCGTAGATGCCGAATGGAATCGCCGTCACCAGAATGATGCCGAGAAATTCAAAGCCCGAGAACACCTGACCGATCGCGGGCAACGGCAGCGAGAAGCCGAAATTTGCGAACGCGTCGCCGACGCCCTTGACGCTCAAGCCTCCGAGCCCGAAACCGAACAGGTTCGAGCCCCAGGCGATGACCATGCCGACGGCGATCGCGACCAGTCCCGCCGGAATCCCCCTCGGAAACTTCACGCCGCCGAACCAGCTCATCAGAATGATGGCAAAGCAGACCAGACCGATCTGCGGCGTCATGTACATTTCGAGCGCCGGCCGCATCGAGATAAATGTCACCGACACGCCGGCGAGCGTGCCGAGCAAGGCGGCACGCGGCGTGATTTTCCGGATATAGGGCGCGATGAAGCCGCCGATCATCAGGATGAAGCTCTGAAAGAACACCCAGACGAGGCCGGCGGACCAGCCCTTCACGGGATCGCCGGTCTTGATCGCGATCGGCAGCATGATCACGAAGGTGACGATGAACATGTGCGGCACGCTGACGCCGGACGGAAGGGCGCAGACGTCGTTGCGTCCGGTCTTCTGCGCCAGCCGATAGGCCAGCCATGCATAGTAGAACGTGGAAAGGCACAGCATCAGGCCAAGCGCAGGGAGGATGCGGCCGAATACCAGCGTGTCCGGCATCTTCAGCACGAAGCGCAGCAGACCGGTCAGCACCAGCATGTTGACCAGGATATTGGTGCCGAATCCGAAGAACGCATTCCAGTCACCGGGCGTCCACAGCGCCGGCTTGAAACCTGATTTTTCCGCGGTCATGCTTGTGCTCATCGTGATGCTCCCGCTGCCAAATTGTTTGAAGTCTCCGCCGTCATTGCCTCAAGAACCGCGGCCGAGTCGCTGACCCAGCCGAAGATGCCACCCTGGGCCTTGATCATCTTCAGGCCCATGTCGTGGAATTCGGGAAAATACGATGCGCAGCCATCCGCCAGCACGACGCAGCGATAGCCGCGGTCGTTGGCCTCGCGCACGGTGGTATTGACGCAGACTTCGGTGGTGACGCCGCACACCAGCAAATTCGCGATGCCGTATTTCTGCAGGACATCGCCAAGTTCGGTCGCGTAGAACGCGCCCTTGCCGGGCTTGTCGATGACGATCTCATTGTCGAGCGGATAAAGCTCCGGAATGATGTCGTGCCCGGCTTCGCCGCGGATCAGGATCCGGCCCATCGGACCGGGATCACCGATGCGCCGGCTTGGCTCGCCGCGCTCGATCTTTGCCGGCGGCGCGTCGGACAGGTCGGGCAAATGGCCCTCGCGCGTATGTATGACGAGCATCTCGTTGGCGCGGGCCGCGGCCAGCACCGCCGCGATCGGCTTCACCGCGCGCGCCAATTGCGAGACATCATTGCCCAGCGTTTCGCCGAAACCGCCCGGCTCCATGAAATCACGCTGCATATCGATGATGAGAAGTGCGGTGGCCGACCAGTCGAGGTCGATCGGCGCTGGCTCTGCGGCGACCGTGCCGCTGGAAGGACTTCTTGAGTTCGCCATGACCTGCACGCGCCCCGAGCGAGAGAACTCTCGAAGGGAACTAAGCAAGGCCTATGCCATTGTGTACAATGCCGGACGGCATCGCTCCCCATCAGAATCTTTCGTATTTTCAGTCAGTTGTATCTTGAGCCGGGGTTTGCTTATTTCCCGGGCGACGCTTTTGCGACGTGCAAATTGCTCATTAGCTAGGCGTAATTTCGATCGCTTGCTTGCTGCTCACCGGCGTGTCCGGCGGCCACGCATCGAACGCCGGGATGGCCCAGACGACGAGTTCGATGCGGCCCGAGTGAGCCCACTCCGGAAAATCGCGCGCTTTGGTGGTGGAGGCGTGAAACCACCAGGCGAATCCAACGATGGCGACGATCGTCAGCGCAACGATCGCCAGCATGATCGCGATGGAATCGATCAGCGTCGGCGTTTGAAAATGCCGCCAGTGTGTTGCGTAGGTCACAGACGAATCGACAGTCTGCTTTCTATTTTGACACAGTATGGCCGCAAACAAGGTAACGGCGGTACACGGACGCTGCGGAATTGAATTCCAGGCTGCGACTTGAGCCGTCCCGGGACCTGGACGGCTCTTTTTCTTGATCGGCAGGCTAAGGCTGCAAGATTTCCGGAGCCCGTCGTCGCCGTGCCTTCCCCGTATTTCGCTGGCGCGGCTTGCTTCGCAATTGCCCGTGCCTACCTGCAAAGCGACGTGCAACCCAAATCCAACGATCCCGGGAATCCTCTGGATGCCGCGGCACTATAGCAATGGAGGCCGAGACGCCCGGCGCCCCTCGGGTTCAGCAGCAATGGGGACATCTGCGGCATCCAGCCGATCT
>JAJYAH010000300.1 GCA_021779635.1 Pseudomonadota bacterium
GTCGTTCTGGCGCCATGTGATCGGGCGATCGCCTCGGTCAGCGAATGCTGCCGTCATCGACCAAAGCTGGATATGAGCGGTGGCGCGGTTGAACCGGCGGCGAGCGAGCGTTGCACCATCACCGTGTCAGCCCAGCGGCCGTATCGATAGGCTACGCCCGGAAGCAACCCAACCCGGCGAAAGCCGAACTTCTCGTGAATGGCCAGCGACGCCGTGTTGTCGGCATCGATATAGCCGATCATTTGCCGAAAACCAGCCGCAGCGCAGGTATCGACCAGTTCTTGCATCAGCAAGCCTCCCACGCTGCGACCGAGATGCTCGTGATGGACATAGATCGAATGTTTGACCGTGTAGCGGTAGGCCGGTCGTTTGCGAAACAGCACCACATAGGCATAACCCACGACTTCGCCGCCACAGGTCGCCACCAAATGCGGCAAGCGGTGGCTGCGCAGGTTCTTGCGCCGGTCGGGCAGATCCTCCGGCTCCGGTGTACCTGTGTCGTCCACGCTCTCCTCGACGCCACGGCGGATATGGTGGCGGTAGATCGCGAGCATCGCCTCCACATCGCTGTCGCGCGAGGGGCGAACGATCACCGGCTGTTCATAGGTCATGGGCGGCTTGTCGTCGTTGCCGGCTGCCTCATTCGGAAACCACATAGGTGTGCAATCGGATGCGGCCGGACGCACCGACTTCCCGGTAGACGCCCTGAATCTCGACATCAAAGCCGGGAAACGCATTGAAGCAGGTTTCGAACATTTTGAGATAGTCGATCATGGGCTGCGCCTGTTCGGTGAGACGCTCGCCCGGCACGATCGTGGCGATGCCGGGCGGATACACCACGAACGGGGTGGTGGCAATGCGGCCGGCGATGGCGTCGATGGGCAGATAGTCGACATCGTTGCGCACCAGATAACGCGCCGCGTCGCGCGGCGACATCGCGATTTCAGGCAGGTGCGCTTGCAGGAATTGCCTTGCCTGGAGAACGCTGACGCCGGCGTCGCGGAAGAAGCCGTGCATATCGGCGCAGAGATCGCGCAGCCGCACGCCGGCATAGCGCGCCGACCGGAGCTGGTAGAATTCGGGTATCACTTCTTCCAGCAGCGCGTTGTCATCGTGCAGTTTCTTGAAGGCGACCAGGCCGCTGATCAAGGTGCCGGCCTTGCTGGCCTCGACGCCGGGTGTAAGCAGGAACAACAATGAGTTGAGGTCGTTCTTCTCCGCCACGATGCGGTTTTCGCGCAGATACTGCGCCACGATGGGGGCGGGGATGCCGTGGGTGGCATAGCCGCCCGTCACACGGTCGAATCCGGGTGTCAGTATCGTCAGCTTGTTGGGGTCGGTCATGGCGAATCCCTCGGTCAGGTCGGGGAATCCGTGCCAGCCGGCTTCCGGCGTCAGCTGCCAATAGGACGGATTGGTCGCGAGCAGGTCGGTACTAACCGTCTCCCAGGCGACATTGTGGACGCCGTTCTCGCGGGCGACGTCAGGGATCGCCACCCGGTCGGGTACGAATGGCTCGAAGAACCAGCGGCGTTCCGGACGCGTTTCCTTCTCTTCGAATTCGCGCTGCACCGCGCGGATCTTCTTGCGTAGCTCGATTCCAAGCCGGATCGTGTCGTCCCACAGCACTTCCCCGGAGCGTCCCTTCATCATCTGCGCGCCGACATCCAGCGAGGCAAACAGCGGATAGAACGGTGAAGTGGAAGCGTGCTGCATGAAACTCTCGTTGAAGCGCCGGTGTTCGATCCGCCGTTTCTGGCCCTTGATGTGGCGGTCCTTGACGTGAATTTGCGAGGCCTGCGAGAAGCTCGCCAGCTGCTTGTGGGTCGACTGCGTCGCGATGATGCCCGGCGCGTCGGGGTCGAGACCGGAGAGCCCCATGGCAAAACGTCCCGCATACAGCGGGTGGAACTTCATGAAACCGGCCCAGGCCTCGTCGAACAGGATGTAATCACAGAGGTGACCGATGCGCTTGAGGATCATCTCGGCGCTGTGAATGGTGCCGTCATAGGTGCACTGCTCGACGACGGCGACGCGGAACGGCCGCGGTTTGCGCCAGGCCTCGGGGTCCTTCACCAGTGGATGGTTGCGGATGCGCTCGCGCAGGGCGGTTTCGTCGAGCGCGTCCCAGCGCATCGGACCGATCAACCCCCAGGCGTTTCGTACCGTCGGAAGATAGACGGGAATGCCGCCGGCCATCATCAGCGCGCCATGATGGGCGGCCTTGTGATTGTTGCGGTCGAACAATACCAGGTCGCCGTCGGTGACGAGCGCGCCCAGCACCACCTTGTTGGAAGTCGACGTGCCGTTGAGCACGAAGTAGGTCTTCTCAGCGCCGAAGATCTGGGCTGCTTCCTTTTGCGCTTTCAGCGCCGGGCCTTCGTGAGTCAGGAGATCGCCGAGATCGAGCACCGAATTGTCGAGGTCGTCGCGGAACACTGCTTCGCCGAGATGTTCCACGAACACACGGCCGATTGGGCTGCGGTTGTAAAACATGCCGCCATTGTGGCCTGGGCAGGTCCACAGCTGGTTGCCCTCCTCGGCATAGTCGACGAGCGCGCCGAAGAACGGGGTCTTCAGGGTCTCGGCATATTGCTTGAGCCGGCTGATCAGGTTTTTGGCGATGAACGGCGGTGTTTCCTCGGACAGGAAGACATAGCCGTCGATGAAATCGAGCACCTCGACCGGTAGATCCTCGAACCGCTTGCGGCGGATCAGCAGGATGATCGGGAAGTCGAGGCCGCGGCGGCGCATCAGATTGATCAGCGCCGCAGTTTTGCCTTCCAGGCCCTTTTTGCCCCAATCGACCACCATGCAGCCGATCGCGGCATCGGTTTGCACCGCGATCTCCGCGTCTTCGAGCTTGCGTGCCCTCACGACTTCGAAGCCGGAGCGTCCGATCTCGGCGATGATCTGGTTGAAACGAAGGCCTTCGAGATCGTCGGCGTCGAAGACGGGTGCTGCGAACAGAAAGGTGAAGCGTCGGAAGTAATCCATCGGGATCCTCGAATGCGTGCAGAACAACCTGTTGGCGCATTCGATGACACTTCGATGACGATGATTTAAGGCCCGCGCGATAGTTTTGATCAATTGCTTGAAAAGAAACGGAAATGCTTTGGCGGCGGCCCGCCGATCGATGGGGCGCCTCAAGGCCGTCACAGCGAACGGCAGTAGGTGCCGAGCGCGGTGCCAGCTTCCTAATCGGAAGACCCCATGAAAACTCTTCGCGTCGGCCTTGGGGGAGGGTCTTCGCGCTTGAGGCGCTTGATGCTGCAGTTGCGATCCGCCGGATCGACGCTCAACGACATCTCGAGCAGGTGGCTTGGATCAATAAATTCGTTATTGACAGATTAGTTCGTATATATCTAATTCTCTCATCCTGCCAGAATCCGGACAACCGCCGAAGAGCGGACAACCACCGAGGGAGCTCACCCATGAAGAGGCATCTTCTTGCCTGCGTCATCCTGGCCGTCATGACGTCGGCCGCTGCCGCGCAAATTTCCGACGATGTGGTGCGGATAGGCGTGCTCACCGATCTCTCAAGCTGGGGGCGCGACAACAGCGGACCGGGCTCTGTGGAAGCGGCGCGCATGGCGGTGGAGGAATTCGGTCCCACCGTGCTCGGCAAGCCGATCGAGATCGTCAGCGCCGACCATCAGATGAAGACCGATGTCGGCACCCAGATCGTCCGCGATTGGTTCGACAACGGCAAGGTCGACGCGGTTGCCGACATCCCGAACTCGGGTGTTGCAATTGCCGTGCATAACATGGTGCGGGAGCGCAACAAGATCGCGCTGCTGTCCGGCCCCGGAGCCAGCTCGCTGACCAACGAGCTGTGCAGCCCGAACACGGTGCATTTCACCTACGACACCTATGCGCTGTCCAAGGTGACGGCCTCCGCCGTGATCAAGGAAGGCGGCAAGTCCTGGTTCTTCGTCACCGCCGACTATGCCTTCGGCCATCAACTCGAAGCCGATGCGACCCATTTCATCAAGGAGCAGGGAGGTACCGTGCTCGGCAGCGTCCGACACCCGACCAACACGGCCGACTTCTCCTCTTTCGCATTGCAGGCGCAGAGCTCGAAGGCCGATGTGGTGGCATTTGCCAATGCTGGCCAGGACACCGACAACGCCATCAAGCAGTCGGGCGAGTTCGGTCTGGTGCAGGGTGGACAGAAACTGGTCGGCCTGTTGATGTTTGACACCGACGTGCATGCGATCGGTCTCCAATCAGCACAAGGTACCTACATGACCACCGCGTCCTATTGGGACATGGACGACAAGACCCGCGCCTGGTCGAGGAAGTTCTACGAGCGCACCAAGGTGATGCCGACGATGATTCACACCGGGGTCTATGGCTCGGTTCTGCATTATCTCAAAGCCATCCGGGCGGCCGGCACCGATGATCCGACGAAAGTGATGGCGAAGATGCGCGAATTGCCGATCGAGGACGTCTTTGTGCATGGCGGCAAACTGCGTGAGGACGGTCGCGTCATCCGCGACATGTATCTGGCGAAGGTGAAAAAGCCGGCTCAATCCAAAGAGCCCTGGGACTATCTTGAGATCGTCAAGACCGTAAAGGGCGAGGATGCCTTCCGTCCGGTCGCGGAATCGAAGTGTCCGCTGCTGCAGAAGTGAGGACGTCATGGCGGTGAACGGACGGGATGAGATTCACGAGTGCGACGTGCTCGTCGTTGGATCGGGCGCGGCCGGGATGGCCGCGGCGGTAACGGCGCGGCATCGCGGCCTTGATGTGCTGATCGTTGAGAAGGAGCCGCGCTTCGGCGGCACCACGGCGCGCTCCGGCGGCTGGCTCTGGATTCCGGGAACGTCGCTCGCACGCGCGTTCGGGATCCACGAGGCGCCGGACGCAGCGCGCACCTACCTGCGGCACGAGGCCGGCAATAATTTCGATGCGGCGCGGGTCGATGCGTTCCTTGCCGCGGGCCCCGAGGCCGTCGACTTCTTCACCACCAAAACGGCGGTCCGCTTCGACATGCCGCTGGTGTTTCCGGACTACCACGCCGAGGCGCCTGGCGGTGCCCAGGGCGGCCGTTCGATGGTGGCGCGACCGTTCGACGGCGGCGAACTCGGCATCCATATCAATAATCTGGGTGCGCCGCTGCCCGAACTCACGGTGTTTGGAATGATGCTCGGCTCCGGCAAGGAAATCATCCATTTCATGCGCGCGACGCGGTCGCTGACCTCGGCGATCTACGTGGCGAAGCGGCTGTCGCGACATTTGATCGATGTGCTACGCCACGGCCGCGGCATGACGCTGACTAACGGCAATGCGCTCGCCGGACGTCTGGCGAAATCCGCTCTCGATCTGAACATTCCGTTGTGGCTGTCCTCGCCGGTGCGTGAGTTGATCATCGAGGACGGCACGGTGCGCGGCGCCGTCGTCGCCCGCGACGGCCGCAGCATCCGCGTTCGTGCGCGGCGCGGCGTCGTACTCGCCTGCGGCGGCTTCCCGCACGACGTCGCGCGGCGCAAGGCGATGTTCCGTCACGCTCCGACCGGCGCCGAGCACTACTCGCCTGGGCCGGTTGGCAACACGGGTGATGGGCTGCGGCTCGCGGAAGCTGCGGGTGGACGCGTGGAAGACCGCTTGCCGAACGCCGCCGCCTGGGTGCCGGTGTCGCTCACGCGCCGCAAGGACGGCTCGCGCGGCGTGATGCCGCATTTTATCGACCGTGCGAAGCCCGGCGTGATTGCGGTGACGCGCGAGGGCAAGCGCTTCGCCAATGAAGGCGATTCCTATCACGACTTCGCGCAGGCGATGATGAAGGTAGCCAAACCGAGCGAGGAGATCGCAACCTTCCTGATCTGCGACCACAAGACTTTGCGCAAATACGGGCTCGGCTGCGTGCCGCCGTTTCCGATGCCGCTCGGTCATCATTTGCGCTCCGGTTATCTCACGCGCGGTGCGACCATCGAGGCACTCGCAACGCGGGTCGGGATCGATCCGAAGGGGCTCGCGGATACCGTCGCGCAGTTCAATGCGACGGCAGCCGAGGGGCGCGACCCCGCTTTCGGCAAGGGCTCGCGCGCCTACAACCGCTATCAGGGCGATGCCTTGCACGGGCCGAACCCGTGTGTCGCGCCGATTGCAGGCGGACCGTTCTACGCAATCAAGATGGTGATCGGTGATCTTGGGACCTATGCGGGCATCGTCACCGACGCCGATGCGCGCGCACTCGATGCCGACGGTCGTGTGATTCCGGGGCTTTATGCCGCCGGCAACGACATGGCGAGCATCATGGGCGGCAATTATCCAGGTGCCGGCATTACGCTCGGCCCTGCGCTCACCTTCGGCTATATCGCGGGCCGCCATCTCGCGGAGAGCGCGGCATGAGCGCAAGCCTCAAGGATCTTCTTGCCGGCAGGCGGGCGCTCGTTACCGGCGCGGGGCAGGGGAACGGCCGCGCTATCGCGCTTGGGCTTGCCGCGCACGGCGCCGACATCGTGGCGGCCGACATCGATCTCGCCGGCGCAGAGCGCACGGCGGCGGGCCTGCGTGGCAGCGGCAGCAACGCTTTCGCGTTCCGGCTCGATGTGACGGATGCGGCCGCGTGCCACGCGCTTGCGCAGACGGTTGCGCGGGACATCGGCGAGGTTTCCATTCTGATCAACAACGCCGGCATCATCATCCGCGAGGGGCTGGACTCGCCGCGCGCTCCGGAGAACTGGCGGCGTGTGCTGGACGTCAATCTGACAGGCATGTTCAATGTTACCCACGCCTTTCTTCCGACGCTGCGCAAAACCCGCGGGGCGATTGTCAATCTCGGCTCCATCGCTTCCTTCGTCGGCGTCGGCGATACGCTCGGCTACGCACCGTCCAAGGGCGGCGTAAAACTTCTGACTCAGGCGCTGGCCCGTGACCTCGCGCGCGACGGTATCCGCGTCAATGCGATTGCGCCGGGCGTGATCGAGACGGCGATGACCGAGGTGACACGCAATGATCCGGTGAGACTCGCAGGCTTCGTGGGCCGCACGCCACTCGGCCGAGTCGGACAGCCCGAGGAGTTGGTCGGACCGGTGGTATTTCTTGTCTCGGAAATGGCCTCTTATGTGAATGGCGTGACGTTGCCGGTCGACGGCGGGTTCCTCGCTGTGTAGGTCGGGGAAGTTAACGCGCATCAAGGAATCGCATGGCCAAGAAGAGCCGCGGCATCCAGTCGATCGAGGTGGGCGGCGAACTGCTGAGGGCACTGGCGCGAAGCGGCGAGCCGATGATGTTGCGCGACCTCGCGCGCGAGGCTGGCATGGCGCCGGCCAAGGCGCATCCCTATCTCGTGAGCTTTTCCCGGATCGGGCTGATCGAGCAGGATGAAACCAACGGGCGCTATGAAATCGGTGCACTGGCGCTGGAACTTGGGCTGATCAGCCTGCGCCGGCTGTCGGCGGTACGGATTGCAGCACCCAGGATTGCCGCGCTCGCAAGCGAGATCGACCACGCAGTATCGCTTGCAGTGTGGGGTACCCATGGGCCCACGGTGGTCCGGCTTGAGGAGCCTAGTCATCCGGTGCACATCGTCATGCGGGTCGGTTCGGTGATGGCGATGCTGGAAACGGCGACAGGCCGTGCCTTCACGGCGTTTCTGCCACAGAAGACCGTGAATGCAGCGCTTGAAACCAAACTCGATCATCTTGGCGTCGGTTATGATCCCGGTCGCGACCCGAAGAAGGCCGCCGACATGCTCGCCGAGGTACGCCGCAACGGTCTTGCGCGTGCCATGGGCGATCCCCTGCCCGGCGTCAACGCTCTCGCCGCCCCCGTATTCGACCACGCCGGCCACGTCGCGCTCGTTATCACCGCCATGGGACCCGCCGGAACCTTCGACCCGCGCTGGGGCAGCCCGATCGCGAAGGCGCTGCAGGCCTGCGCGGCAGATGTCTCGAGGCGGCTGGGATTCGGGACGATGGGAGCAACCTGACAAGGTCACCCGCCATCACGATTCCGGATTCCGGATCAGGCGGCGGTTTGTCGTGGGCGCCGATAGAACAGCAGCC
>JAJYAH010000301.1 GCA_021779635.1 Pseudomonadota bacterium
ATACGGGTCGTGGACCCAGCGCTCGCACACCCCCTCATCGGACAGCCCGTAAATGTGCTTGAGCAACAACAGCCCGATCATGAAGCGGGTCTCGATCCCAGGCCGACCGTTCTCGCTGTAGAGCTGGGCGATCTCGCCGTCGATCCAGTCCCAATCGACCCTGCCGGCAAGCACGACAAGCTCGTGCTTCATGTTGATGATCTGGTCTAGCCGCGCCCGGAACAGATCGTTCGATCCCGTTGTCTTGTGCTTCTTCGGCCGCATCGTCCCCTCCGATGCACCACGGAATCATGCCCGCCGATTCGAGGGAATCTTAAAAACGAAATTGCAAGCTTCCGGGCCTTCCAACACCGAAAGCTTGCAATCTCAAAACAACCCCGCGCCCAAAAACCGAATCCCCCTCAATCGCTTACAGGCTTGTTCACGGTCGACTACGCACCTAATTCAGATTTCAAATCGGTCGACGAGGGCTACGCAATCCGAACCGAGAGACTTGGCCCGTATCGGGGCGCGGCTGCGATCGAGACGCGCTTTGAAGCTGTTCTCTCAGCGAAAATATCTTCACGAAACGCGTATGGTTCCTCCGTTTTCGCCGGGCAGTCGGAGGATGCCGATCGTTGCCTGTCGTCTTTGCAAAACAGCAAAAGCCTTCATCCGTCCTAGCGACGGTCGAAGATCAGCACGTCCGGCGGGGTCTGAGTAGCTACCGCGCCGGCGCGGGCCAACGCCTCGCGACTGACTTCCCTTATCCCGTTGTTGCGGACCATCGAGTGATGAACGAAATCCATATTGTACAGGACTATCGATCCCAGGATCGCGACTATCAGCGCGATTGCGATCGGCCGCGAAGACGTATGTTCCATCTGTCCCCTCTATATCGACCATATGTCCCGAACACGCTGCGTACCCGGCCGTAATTGATAGCGGAACAGCGTACTTCCGTTGACGCCGGCTTCGCTGAATGACGTAAGCCGGCTCGATTGGATCAAGGTAGGAGTGCGCGATTCATTTAACCAATTCATTATTGTTGTGCGTTCAATCGCCTCGACAGAGTGTTCTCGGTCGCCGGCGCTACGACTCGCCAGCCGAGTTTGTTCGACCGAGCTCGCTCCTTGTTCCGAGCGGGACTTGGGTCGCAGTCCATCTCGTCATTTTTATGATCGATAATATCGATTATAATGACAGTAACAATGAATTGGATTGGTTGATCTCCGGGCGGCAAACTGGCTTGGAAAGCTTAGGAGTCAACCCATGATGATACTATCGGACGCTGAAGTTGCTGAAACACCGAGCGAGCTAAGCCCTCTCAATCCGGTTCCGCAGGAGGAGGGGTGGTCCAAACTGCACGCGGCGGGCATCTGGCCTGGGCTTTTCATGACCGCGATCGTTGCTGCAGCGGCATTTGCCTTGCGACAGATTCCAGGCGTGGGGACGCTGAGCCCGATGATCCTCGCCATCCTCTTAGGCATTGGTTTTCACAATATCGTCGGCACACCTTCATGGGCAAAGGCCGGCGTCACCTTCAGCCTTCGGCGAGTATTGCGCGCCGCCATCATCCTGCTCGGCCTTCAACTGACGATTACCCAGGTCATTGAGGTCGGCGGTCGCGGACTGCTGATCATCGCGCTGACTCTTGTGGCGACCTTCGCCTTCACCGTCTGGACAGGGCGCCTGCTCGGCGTCGAACGAAAACTCGCCCAGTTGATTGCGGCGGGTACCTCCATCTGCGGCGCGTCGGCAGTTATCGCGACCAACACGGTTACCGAAGCACACGATGAGGACGTCGCCTACGCCGTGGCGTGCGTCACCGTGTTCGGTTCGATCGCCATGTTCACCTATCCGCTGCTGCCCGGACTTCTGCACCTCGATCCGCACGCATTTGGTTTGTGGAGCGGCGCCTCGATCCACGAGATCGCGCAGGTCGTTGCCGCTGCCTTCCAGGACGGTCAGCAGGCAGGCGAGTTCGGAACCATCGCGAAGCTCTCCCGGGTCATGTTGTTGGCGCCCATGGTGATTGCGCTCGGCATTATGGCTAGGAGTTCATCGGCTGTCCCGGCGGCAAACGCCGCACGCGCACCGATGCCATGGTTCGTCCTCGGGTTCATCGCGCTTGTTGGCATCAACAGCTTCGTCACGATCTCCGCAGAAATGAAGACGATTATCATTGCCGTCACCACGTTCATGCTGTCGATAGCGCTGGCGGCGATGGGATTGGAGACCGATATCTCGAAGTTGAAAGCAAAGGGCGTCAGGCCGGCGTTGCTCGGAGCGCTGGCATTCCTGTTCATCGCCGGCTTCAGCTTGCTGTTGATCAAACTGATCGGATAGTGCCGGGGTCCACGTGATTGAGGAGTAGAGCACATGCTGAAGAAGACCAAACGTATCGTTGTGACCGGCGCGGCGGGCCAGATTTGCTACGCTTTGCTGTTTCGAATTGCAAAAGGCGATGTCTACGGACCGGACCAGGCGATCTCTCTCCATTTGCTGGACCTTCCGCAGGCGCAGAATGCCGTGCGGGGCGTCGTGATGGAGCTGGAGGATTGCGCCTTTCCGCTACTCGATAATGTCGTCGTCACCGACGATCCGCGGGTGGCGTTTCACGATATCGATGCCGGCTTTCTGGTCGGCTCCCGGCCTCGCTCAAAGGGCATGGAGCGGCGAGACCTTCTCTCGGCGAATGCGGATATCTTCCGGATCCAGGGCCGGGCGCTGAACGAGGTTGCAAGACGAAATGCGAAAATACTGGTCGTTGGAAACCCTGCCAACACCAACGCAATGATTCTTGGCGACCACGCGCCGGATTTTCCCGCGGCCAACATCACCTCGATGATCCGGCTCGATCATAACCGGGCGCTCGGACAGCTTGCGAAAAAGGCTGGCGTCGCGATTTCGGAAATCAGGAGACTCGCGGTATGGGGCAATCACTCGCCCACCATGTTTGTAGACTGGACCCATGCGACTGTCTCCGGACGTCCATTGCCGGAAATTATCAACGATGAAGCCTGGTATCGCCAGACGCTGATATCCGAGGTCGCGCGACGCGGCACCGCTATCATCGAAGCGCGTGGCGCATCCTCGGCGGCGTCGGCGGCGAACGCAGCGATTGATCACATGCACGACTGGATTCACGGCAGCCGAGGCGACTGGGTTTCCATGGGAATTCGATCCCACGGCGCGTACGGAATTCCCGAGGACCTCGTCTGCGGCGTTCCGGCGATCTGCTCGGATGGCGGCTATGTCACCGTAGGTGATCTCGCCAACGATCAATTTGCCCGGACGATGCTGGATCGCACCGTTGCAGAACTGGTCGAGGAACGAAACGCGGTTAAGGCAGTCTCTTCATGAGATCGCCGTAGAATCCAACAAGCAAATAATAGGAAGGAAACAGGTATGAGAACTCTCCGAGTGGAAACCAGCCGGCGCGGCTTTCTGGCTGGTGCCAGTGCCGCCGGAATTTCGCTGATCGCTTCCCGCGCCTTCGCAGATGAGACGGTCGATCTCGGTCTGCCCGGCGGCGTCGGCACCCGTCCGATGGTGAAGAACTATCTCGGAAAAGGGCCGATGATCCTGCAACGGACGCGGCCGCCGCTGCTTGAGACGCCATTCGAAGTGTTCGACAAGGATATCATCACGCCGAATGACCAGTTCTATGTTCGCTGGCATTGGGCCAATCTGCCGAGCGAGATCAATGCCGAGACGTTTCGTCTCGTGGTTCGCGGTCGGGTCACCACGACGCTTAACCTGTCACTCAAGGAATTGCTCGCGATGCCCGCCGTCGAGACGGTAGCAGTCAACCAATGCTCCGGAAACTCGCGTGGCTTCTTTCAGCCTCGTGTGGCCGGCGGCGAATGGGGGAATGGCTCGATGGGCAACGCGCGCTGGACCGGCGTTCGCTTGAAAGATGTGCTCGACAAGGCCGGGGTCAAAGCCGGCGCGACGGCTGTGCGCTTCACCGGTCTAGATGAACCCGTGGTGCCGGACGGACCTGATTTCATGAAGTCATTGTCGATAGATCATGCCCGTGACGGCGAGGTCATGATCGCCTATGCCATGAACGGCAAACAGTTGCCGTATCTCAATGGCTTCCCCCTCAGGCTTGTCGTTCCCGGGTGGTATGCGACCTATTGGGTCAAGATGCTCAACGATATCGAGGTGCTCGACAAGCCGGACGATAATTTCTGGATGGCTAAGTCCTACCTCATCCCAGATACGCCGCACGCCTCCATGAAACCCGGTGAAACCGGCATCAAGACCGTACCCATCAACCAGATGGTGCCCCGTTCCTTTGTCACCAACGTCAAGAACGGTACGACTGTATCTGCTGGTTCTCCATTGGCGCTACGCGGCATCGCTTTCGGCGGCAATACCGGCGTCCGCAAGGTCGAACTTTCGGCCGACGGGGGAAAAGCCTGGCGCGAAGCAAAGCTCGAAACCGATGCTGGAAAATACAGCTTCCGACGATGGACCGCTTCGATCTCGCCAGCGAAAGGTACCAATCGGATTCTCGTTCGCTGCACCAATTCAGACGGCATCGCGCAACCGATGGAGCCTAATTGGAACCCTTCGGGCTTCATGCGCAACGTGGTCGAAACCATGACCGTCACGGCCAGCTGAGGAGAGCATGATGCAGAAGCGTACCTTCTTTCACGCAGGCCTGACCGCGTTGATTGTGTTCGCAACGATCGCTGGTGCTTCGGCCGTCGAAAAGCTGACAAGTTTTAAGTCCGAGTCGGTGGACCTTCCGTTCGGTGATCGCAGCTTTCCCGCCCCCAATGCCGACGCGATCAACAACAATTGCCTGAGCTGCCATTCGGCGGGGATGGTTCTCAATCAACCCACAATGCCCCGCGCCATGTGGCAGGCCGAAGTCGACAAGATGCGCGCCGTCTACAAGGCTCCGATCGCCGAGGGGGATGTGAAGCCGATCGTCGATTACCTCGCGCAACTCAAGGGGCCGCACTGAATCGGATGCCGGGCAGCGCTCCGCATCGGCGAGTTTTCAAAATTGCTCGGGGCAGGTTGCGCTCAATCAACAGGAAGGAAAGTCCATGACGCTCGAGCAGCTTCGGATATTCATCGCGGTGGCAGAGCAACAGCACGTGACCAAAGCGGCAAAGAACCTCAATCTCACGCAATCGGCAACAAGCTCTGCCGTTGCGGCGCTCGAGGCCCGTTACGGGGTAAGGCTGTTCGATCGGATCGGCCGTGGAATCGTGCTCACACGGACAGGCCGTGATTTCCTAAATGAAGCCCGCGCAGTGCTAGCGCGTGCCCAGGTAGCGACACAGGTGTTGGGCGACCTGGCCGGATTGAAACGTGGCTCACTGAGCATCGCCGCGAGCCAGACAGCTGCAAATTATTGGTTGCCGTCGCGTATCCAGACATTTCAGGAGACCTATCCCGCCATTGACCTTAAGATTGCGATTGCCAATACCGAACAGGTCGCAAGCGCTGTTCACCAAGGCCGCGCGGATCTCGGATTCGTGGAAGGTGACATCGACGATCCTGCTCTCGCTATTCACGAAATCGAGGGCGATTCGCTTATTGTCGTGGTGGGCGCGAAACACCCGTGGTTTGGCCGGAAAAAGGTTACGCCGAGGGATTTAACGAAATCCTCTTGGGTGTTGCGTGAGCCCGGGTCCGGTAGCAGGTCAATGTTCGAGGCAGCACTACGCAAAATGGGAGTCGACCCCTCGCATTTTCGGATCGCGCTCGAACTTCCATCGAACGAAGCCGTTCGTGCCGCTGTCGAATCGGGCGACTGCGCCACCGCGATATCGGACCTCGTGGTGAAAGCATCGGTTGCCACCGGCACGCTTCACCGCGTCGAGATTGAACTGCCACGGCGGTCATTCTTCTGGCTACGACACAATGAGCGATATGCCAGCCACGCGGAAAAAGCCTTGATCGCTTCCTTCCGAATCTAGGTACGTCGATCGTGTCCGCTTTGCTTCGCTCAAAGCGCTTCGCTTTGAGCGAAGCCCGCGAATTCTTACCCAATCGCCATTGGCATTGCTCACTCGCTCGCTTCGACCATTGGAACCAACTTAGGTGATCACAAGGGCCGCCGTCGCCTTGCTTCGCGAGCGGCTGCCTCGACGAGAATCACGAGACAACCCAGAAGCAGCATGATCCCGCCTACCAGTGGTTCGATATGCACCGCGACGACGAGGCCGGCCACGATCGCAACGAGCGCAAGCGTTGCGATGGTGAGGCGGGCATCGGCGAGAAACATCGACACGAGTTCCTTGACGACATCAACAATGAGGCTCATTGCGCCGTTCCGATTGTTGGCCGCCGAAGCGCGGATGCGGTTGTGAGCCCAACCCCGAGAAAGAGCGCGGCGAAGAACACCAAGAAAAGGTCCTGGCCCGGCCAATCAATGCCCAGACCCTCTCCTGTCCAGAACACTCCGAATGCGGACAGCATGACGCCGACGCCAAACTTCACGGTGTTCTCTGGGACTTTGGCGAGCGGCCTGCGGATGATCAAGCCGATGGTGAGAATCGCAAGGCATGCTGCGAGCGCGCCGAGTGCTGCCGGCCATAGGAGGCCGCGCCCGGCGCCGACCGCGATGACGATGAACACGACCTCGAGTCCTTCCAGCAGAACCGCCTTGAACGTGGTCAGGCCTGCGATCCAGTCGAGAGACGCTTCCCGTTGGGCCGCGGCTTGGCGCAACTGGGCGGATTCAGATGCGAAAATGGCGTCTTCATCATGCAAGGGAACAATGCCGGCCGCTCTCAGGATCGCCTTACGGAGCCATCCCATCCCAAACAGGAGGAGCAATACGCCGATGATGAGCTGAAGCACATGGATCGGGATACGGTCGAGCAGTGGACCGAGCGACGCAATGAGCATGCCGAGGACCGCGAGAGCCGCAACGGTCCCCATGGCTGCCGGCCGCCATCCACGTAACGTGCCCACAGCCAGCACAATCGTGAAGGCTTCTACGACCTCGACGAGCGAAGCCAGGAAGGCCGAGCCAATGGCGGGAGTGGCGACGCTCCAAGACAAATCTTGCACGACGGGCCTACTATGTCGTAAATGCAACTATATCTTACAAAATTTGTTGTATATGCTACAAGCCCAAATATAGGCTGACAGCTATGCAGACATTCGACGACCGGCTCGCGGACCGATTGAGCGAGATGAGCGCGGCGGAACAGCGCGCCGCGCGCTTCTTCAGCGATAACCGCGCCGACCTGCTCATTGCGTCGGCGGTGGAGCTCGCAACGAAGGCGGCCACCAGCGACGCCACGATCATTCGCGCAGCCAAGGCATTGGGCTTTTCCGGTCTCGACGAGATGCGACGCTCGGTCGCCGAAGAGGTGCGCGCCTCGATGACGCCGGCGGCCCGCCTCACGCGGACGCTGGGACGCGTCGGCTTGGAGTCCTCCTCGGCCTTCAACGTCATGCTGGATACGCATTTGCAGTCGCTTGAGCGTTTGAGACAGACGGTTTCGCCGCAACAATTCGAGGCGGCGATCAAACATGTCATCGCCGCCCGTCGCGTGATCGTCTTCGGACTCGGTCCGTCTAGCGCCATCGCGAGCTATTTCGTCGTCCAGCTGTCCCGATTCGGCATTGAGTCTTTCGCGCTGACGAACACGGGGCTGCTTTTCGCCGACGACCTCCAGAAGCTGCGTCGCAACGACCTCGTCGTTATCCTGGCGTACGGAAAGGTTTACTCCGAGCTTGGCGCGCTGCTCGACGAAAAGGACGCGCGCGGCGCCAGATCGATCCTCCTGACCGACACACTCGTCACCAAGCTGCGATCGCGGGTCGATCTGGTCCTCCAGGTACCTCGAGGTCACGCCGATATGCTGTCTACGCATACTGCTACTCTCGGACTCATTGAGGCTTTGCTGGTCGGCGTCGCGGCCCGCCGGCCGGGAGAGACGATTGCCAGCCTCGAGAAGCTGAATGATCTACGCCGGAAGCTGACCGGCAAGACCATGAAGCTCCCGGTGAAGGAAGGTCGCTAGGATGGT
>JAJYAH010000302.1 GCA_021779635.1 Pseudomonadota bacterium
GACATGCCGCCGCCTGCTGATACCTCACCCTGGCTTCCGTTTGAGAGCCGTCGGCGCGCGCGCGACGAAAAACGCGAAGCCGTGTTACGCGCCGCCGTAGCCCTGTTCCTTGAACAGGGCTACCACCGCGCCACGCTCAACGAAGTCGCCGAACGGCTGAACATCACCAAACCCGCACTTTACAATTATTTTCGCGGCAAGGACGAAATCCTGTTCGAGTGCTGGGCGATGGGACAGGAGCGCGTCGACGACTTGATCGCTGGCATCGATGCCGAAGGCGGCGCCGGCCTCGTCAAGTTGCGCAAGCTGGTGCGCGCCTATGCTGAAGTCATGGCCACTGATTTCGGCGCCAGCCTGGTGCGGTTCGACGTGCGCGATCTCAGCGAGAAGAATGCCGAAGTCGTTCGCGCCGCCAAGCGGAGCATCGACCATACCTTTCGCGGTTACATCACCGAGGGCATCTCCGACGGCTCGATCAAACCGTGCGACGCCAAGCTGGCGGCCTTTGCGATTGCCGGATCGCTGAACTGGATCGGGCATTGGTATCGATCCGACGGCCCGTTGTCGCCGAAAGCAATTTCGGAAGAGTTCGCCGATCGCCTCACCGAGGGACTGGCGCGAAGACCGGCCGCCGGGAAAACCCGTGCCCGGCTATCGCGATAACCGTCGAGCGGAGCCTGCACGAGCGCATGTCAAACATTCCAAACTCTTCGCTTGCCGAAAAGCCTGGACCGGCCGGCCTGGCCGACCGGCTGCAGCGCATGATGGAGTCTGAATGCGGCGCGGGCACCCGGGTGATCAATTTCGGCATCATGGAAGACGGCCATGCCGGCCTTACCTTCGGCTTCGAATTGGGTGACCTGGACGGTGCGCCGCTCGGCTCCTATGTCCTGAAGACGGCGCCTGTCGGGGTCACGCGCCGGGGCAATACCGATGTTTTCCGGCAAGCCCCTCTGATGCGCGCCCTGAAGCAAGCTGGGCTGCCGGTCCCGGAAGTCCCCTGGGCTTCGCCGGACGAGGACAAGTTGGGAACGCCCTTCCTGGTGATGGAACGCATGCCCGGGCGGGTGTTCCTGGTCTGGGAGCCGCATGCGTCGTTTGCGCGCGACCACGCCCGGCTTCGCGACATCTGGCTTCAGGCGGCGCGATTGCTGGCGCGGGTCCATACCGTCGATTGGCAACGGGCCCTGCCCGATTGGGAGAAGCCGCAACCCCTGAACGAGGAAGTGGACCGCTGGAAGAACGTCCTGCGACACGCGCAGGACCCCAATTGGCTGGCCGCGGGCACCGAACTCGGCGCATTGTTGGCATCGCGGCTGCCGGACGAAGCGCCGGTCGGGGTCATCCATGGCGATTTCCAGCCCGGCAATATTCTTTACGAAAACGGTCAGGCCGGCGGATTGATCGATTGGGAGCTGGCCTCGATCGGCGCGCAGGGCCTCGACCTCGGCTGGATTCTGATGATGTCCGACGGCGAGGCGTGGCACCCGAGCTGGCGGCCGGTCGCTCCGGTATCTGCGCAAGATCTGATCGAAGCCTATCGCGCGGCCGGTGGCCCGGCCTACCATAACGTGGAATGGTATCAGGCGCTGGCGCATTATCGTCTCGGTTCGATTGCCTGCCTCAATGTCAAACTTCATCGCACGGGCAAGCGTCAGGACGTCTTGTGGGAGCGATTCGCGCCTTCAATTTCGCTCCTGTTCGCGCGCGGCGCCGATCTTGCCAGGCGCGCGGCGCTTCGCGATCCAAAAGGAGCCATCGAATGATCGATTTCCAACTTCCCGCCGAGCTGGTGGCGCTGCGCGACCGGGTGGAAGCCTTCATCGCCGAGAAAATCGTGCCGTACGAAAACGATCCGCGGCAGACCGCGCATGGTGCGCCCGAATCTCTGCGACGCGAACTCGTCGGCCTGGCGCGGCAGGCACAATTGCTGTCGCCGCACGCCCCGAAGGAATATGGCGGGCTTGGGCTGGATCACCGCGGCATGGCTGTCGTGTTCGAGGCCGCCGGCTGGTCGACGCTGGGTCCGCTGGCGCTGAACATCCAGGCGCCCGACGAGGGCAACGTCAACTTGCTCAATGCCATCGCCACGCCCGAGCAGAAGGCGCGATGGCTGGCGCCACTGGTGCGCGGCGAGATCCGGTCGGTATTCTCGATGACGGAGACCGTCAGCGACGGCGCCGGCTCGGATCCGTCGCTGCTCAACACCATCGCGCAGCAGGACGGCAACGACTTCCTGATCAGCGGCAAGAAGTACATGATCACCGGCGTGCCGGATGCTGCGTTCAATATTGTGATGGCGCGCACGCTTGACCATCTCGGCAAGGACCTTGGGGCGACCATGTTCTTTGTCGATATCGACGCGCCCGGATTTCGCATCGACCGGATGCTGGACACCATCGACTCGAATTCGCCCGGCGGTCACGCCGAAGTCTCGTTCGATCGCGTTCGCGTCACGCCGGATCGCGTGCTGGGTGAAGTTGGCCAGGGCTTCCGCAATGCCCAGGTCCGGCTCGGGCCTGCCCGGCTGACGCATTGCATGCGCTGGCTCGGGGCCGCCCGGCGCTGCCAGGCGATCGCGGTCGAACATGCCAGGCGCCGGCATTCGTTCGGCCGCACCATCGGCGAGCATCAGGGCGTGGGTTTCATGCTCGCCGACAACGAGATCGACCTGCATCTGTCGCGTCTGGCGATCTGGCACACCGCGTGGATGCTGGATCAGCATGAAAAGGCGCGGGACGAGACCAGCATGACCAAGGTGTTCTGTTCCGAGGCGCTGGGCAGGGTGGTCGACCGTTGCCTGCAGATTCTCGGCTCGATCGGCATCACCCGTGACACCGTCGTGGAACGGATCTATCGCGACGTCCGGCCGTTTCGTATCTATGACGGCCCGTCGGAAGTGCATCGCCACGTGCTGGCGCGGCGCCTCCTGGCCAAGAACGATCCGATGACGAGGTGATGAGCGATGCCGCGCCGGCCTAATTACGAACAATTATATGCCTCGTTCCGCTGGAACATCCCGGCGCGCTACAATATCGCAACCGATGTCTGCGACCGTCACGCCACTGATCCCGGCAAGGTCGCGCTGATCGGCGAAGACGGCGACGGCAAGACATGGCAGATGACCTTCCGCGAGGTGCAGCGAAAGGCCAACCAACTGGCCAATCTTTTGCAGTCGCTCGGCCTCGCTAGAGGCGATCGGGTGATGCTGCTGCTGGGCCAGAACGCCTGGACCGCGATCGGGCATGTCGCCTGCTGGAAGGCAGGACTGGTCTCGGTTCCAACTTCGATCCTGTTCGCGGCCGACGCGGTCATCTATCGCCTCAACGCCGTCGGCGTGCGGGTCGTCATCACGGATCTGGCCAATTTGCCGTCGGTGGAGAAGGCCAGACTTGTCGCGCCGGCGATGAAGCACGTCTTTCTGGTCGATGGCACGGCGCCGAATGCGCCTTCCATTGCCAAGGCGATCGAACCCACGCGCGACAGTTTCGAAAACGTCGACACCGCGGCCAATGATCCCGCTTTCCTCAATTTTACCTCGGGCACCACAGGCAACCCGAAAGGCGCGTTGCAGGCGCACCGCTCGATGCTCGGACACATGCCGGGGGCCGAGATGGGTTTCGATCAGTTTCCGCAGCCGGGCGATTGCATGTGGTCGCCGGCCGACTGGGCCTGGCTCGCGGGATTGATGGACGTGCTGATGCCGGCCTGGTTCCACGGAGTCCCGGTGTTGACGTTTCGGGCGCCGCGCTTTGACCCCGAGCAGGCCTACGCCATGATGGGCCGTCATCGCGTGCGGACCACGCTGCTGACGCCGACCATGCTCCGGGTGATGCGTCAGATTCCCGATCCGGTTAAACGTTACGGCATCGATTTGCGCACCATCATCTCCGGCGGCGAATCGGTCGGCAAGGAACTTCACGAATGGTCGACCGGCGCGCTCGGCGTGCCGATCAACGAGATGTTCGGCCAGACCGAATGCAATCTCGTACTGGCCTCGAACGGCAATATGATGCCGGTCAAGCCCGGATCGCTCGGACGTGCCGTCCCCGGCCATGTCGCTGGAATCGTCGACGATTCCGGCCAGCCCCTGCCTGCCGGCACCATCGGCAATCTCGCCTTCCGCAGTCCCGATCCGGTGATGATGCTCGAATACTGGCAGAACCCCGAGGCGACCCGCAACAAATACGCCGATGGCTGGCTGATAACAGGCGATCTGGCGCAGTGCGACGAAGATGGCTATTTCTGGTTCCACGGCCGCGCCGACGACGTCATTACCAGCGCCGGCTATCGCATCGGACCTTCCGAAATCGAGGACGCCCTGGCTCGTCATCCCGCGGTGGTGATGGCGGCGGCGGTCGGCGTGCCGGACCCGGTTCGCACCGAATCGATCAAGGCCTTTGTCATTCTGAAGGAGGGGATATCGCCGAGCCCCGCTTTGGTCGAGGAAGTCCGCAACTTCGTGCGCGACCATCTGGCCAGGCATGAAGTGCCGCGTGACATCGAATTCGTCGCCACGCTGCCGATGACGACGACCGGAAAGATCCTGCGGCGGGAATTGCGGGATGCCGAGCGCGCCAAGGCGGCCAAGGGCAGCAACTGAGGATTCCATGGCCACGGCTTCATCAACGAGACCGCTCGCGCATCAGTAGCAGGCCGAACACGCCGACCAACGCGGAGAAAGCGACGTAATAGGCCGGGCTCGCTTTGTCGCCGGTGGCTGAGATCAGCCAGGTGATGATGAACGGCGCCAATCCGCCGAACAGCGCCACGGCGACATTATAGATCAGCCCGACCCCGGTCGAACGAACGCCCACGGGGAGCAATTCCATCAACAACACAGGCGTCGGCCCCCAGAGGAAAGCCATCACCAGCGACGTTGCCATCTGGGCGATAATCAATCGGCCAAGGGATGGCTCCGCGAGCAGTTGGTGCACCGCCAGCCACACCACCACCGCATAAATGATCGCCGCGGGCAGAACGATCGTCCGGCGGCCGATGCGATCGGACAGGCTGCCGGCGAAGGGGCAGAAAATGACGATCAACACCGTGGACAGCACGGACGAGAGCTGAGCGCCGCTCATCGGCATCCCCAACTGGCGGACGGCATAGATCGGGATATAGAGCAGCATCACATAGTAGGAAACGGTGCCCATCACCACAATGCAGAAGCCAACCACGAGTTCGCGCGGATGCTCCGTGAAGAGCTCGACCAGAGGCGTATGCGCCGGCTTCTGTGTCGATTGCAGATAGCGTTGAAATTCCGGCGTTTCGTCGATGTTGGAGCGAAGCCAATAGCCGAACGGACCGATCAATATTCCAAGCAGGAACGGAATCCGCCACCCCCAGCCTTCCAGCGACGCGGGCGGCGCATAGGTGGTGGCGAGATACGCCAGAAGCGCGCCGCCCGTGAAGCCAAGCGCCTGCGACACCATCTGGAAGCTGCCGTAAAAGCCACGGCGGTTCTCCGGCGAATACTCGACCAGCATCGCGGTGGCGTTGGCGAACTCACCGCCAACGGAGATGCCCTGGATCAATCTTGCGACCACCATGAGCAATGGCGCTGCAATGCCGATCGCGGCGTAGGTCGGCAGCAGACCGATCATGCCGGTGCCAACAGCCATCATGATGATCATCAGCGTCAACGCTCGCTTGCGCCCCAGCCGATCGGCATAAAGTCCGAACAGGACGCCGCTCAAGGGACGCATCGCAAAGGCGACCGCGAATGTCGCAAAGGTCAGCAGCATCGAGGTGACTTCGCTGCTGGCCGGAAAGAACAGTTTTGAGATGATCGGCGCGAACATCCCGAAGATGCCGTAGTCGAACCATTCGAAGGCGTTTCCCAAGGTCGAGGCCATCACCACGCGGCGGCGCATCGCCGACGTGGCATCGGTGGCGGCAGGATGGCCTGATCCTGCGATGTCTTGTGAGCTCATGACTTCCCCCACATTGTGCATTGCAGTTCAGTCTCGCCTCGATGGCGGGACAGACCGGAATCGACCGGACAGAGAGCAAGGATCGCATCGAATTTCGTTTCTGTCAGATTTAGTTTCGCCGCGGCCGTCAAATCGCAAACCCAATCATGGAGGGTCGAAACCGGCCCTACGGGGCCAGGAATCCGTCATGCAGGGTCGCGAACACGGCCCTGCCCTTTTTGACCAGGTCGTATTTGCGGCCGTAGAGCAGCCACACCGCGGTGACGTGGCACATGCTTCCCATCAGGAGCGACATGGCGAGATACGGATCAAGGTTCTTTCGATAGGCGCCCGATCGAACAGCCTGCTTGATCAATTCCACGTAGCGCAGCGCATAGCGGTCGACGGATTTTTTAATCTTCGGCTCCGCGGCAATCACGCTCGGCCAGATCTCCAGAAAGAACACCCGACCCCAGCCGGGGTTTTCCTCAATGTATTCGAAATTCGTCAGATAGGTGATCCGGAGCTGCTCGACGGCATCGGTGCCGTCCTTGAGCAGCGGTTCGGTGCGGGCATAAAGGGCGGCGAAATTTTCCTCCGGCACTTCGAGAACCAGTGCCTGCTTGTCCGCAAAATAATCGTAGAGGCTGGAGAGCGGCACCTTGGCTGTCGATGCAATGTCGGTTAGCGACGTGCGGTCGATGCCGCGCGCGCCGAATAATTTCGTCGCCGCGGCGAGAATCCGTTCGCGCCGGTCGCGGCTGCGCTGCTGTTTCAATTTGAGCGTGGTTACCGCCATCCGGTTTTCCCCGACAAAGCTCGCGCCTCAGTTTGGCGTATTCCTGCGCTCATGGGTCCGGAAGGTATGGCGCGCAATGATCTGCCGCATGATCTCGGAGGTGCCGTCGAGAATCCGGACCACGCGGGTTTCCCGCCAGATCCGTTCGATCGGCAGATCCTTGGAATAACCGGATCCGCCGAACAATTGCAGGGTGCTGTCGGCGACGCGCTGCACCATCTCGGCGCCGGTATATTTCGACAATGCGGCGGCGGCGGTGCGGGCTGCGGCATCGCCCTGGTCGTACCGCCACGCCGCTTCATAGGCGACGAGCCGGGCAGCGTGAAGCGCGCTCGCCATGTCGGCGATGGTCCATTCGAGGCCCTGATGATCGCGCAGTTTCCGGCCGAATGCCTCGCGAACCGAGACGTGCTCAATGGCGTAATCGAGCAGCTGGCTTGCAGCGCCGACGCAGTACGCCCCCCAATGGGTACGGCCGGCGTCGAGACAGCGCATCGCGATGGCGAATCCCTCGCCTTCCTGTCCGAGCAGGTTCTCGCGCGGCAAGCGGCAGTTCTCGAAAATGACCTCGGCATGTTCCGACCCGCGTCCCGCCGCCATCTCGACCGTGCGGCCGATCCGCAACCCCGGCGTTGCCGCGTCGACAACAAAGGCGGAAATGCCCTTGGCACCCAACGCTGGATCCCTGGTCGCAAAAACCGTGAATACGCCGGCAACGGGGGCATTGGTAATATAGGTCTTGGTGCCGTCGATGATGTAATGCGACGAGCCGTCCGGGCGCGCGGTAGTGGTGATCCGCGCGGCGTCGGAGCCGGCGCCGGGCTCGGTGAGCGCGAAGGCGCCGATGGTCCGGCCGCTGGCCAGTTCCGGCAGCCATCGGTCGCGCACGTCAGGGCGGGCAAAGAACTCGATCGCCTTGGATCCGATGTGAACATTGACGCCACTCAGATAGTAAAACGCGGTGTGCGCCTTTGCGACTTCCTCGATGGCGAGGCAGCTTCCGAGCATCGAAAGCCCAAGACCGCCGAACTGCTTCGGCGTATTGGTTCCGAACAGGCCCATGCGGCGCAGTCCGGCCACGGCACTTTCGGGGATGCGGCCAGTCTGTTCGATCCCGGCATCATGCGGCTGCAACTCCGCCCGCACGAACCCGCGCACCTGCTTTTGCCAAATGATCAGATCGTCAGGAAGCTCGAAATTCATGCCTCACCAAAAGTCGAATAATCTTCGAAAAATGTGCGCTCGCAAACCGCAGATGTCAAGTTTTGC
>JAJYAH010000303.1 GCA_021779635.1 Pseudomonadota bacterium
GCCAAGGCTGCGGCGGACGCCGCGGCCAAGCTCGCCGGCGTCAGGAAGGTGCTGCTGGCGGACAATGCCGCCTATGCCCACGATCTCGCCGAGCCGCTGGCCGCGCTGATCGTGGCGCTGGCTCCTGGCTATGATGCCTTTGTCGCGCCCGCGACCTCGCGCTTCAAGAATGTGATGCCGCGGGTGGCCGCCTTGCTCGATGTGATGCAGATATCGGAAATCATCAAGGTGGTTTCGCCGGATACTTTCGAGCGGCCGATCTATGCCGGCAACGCGATCCAGACCGCGAAATCGAAGGACGCCAAGAAGGTCATCACGGTGCGGACCTCGACCTTTGCCGCGGCCGGGGACGGCGGCAGCGCGTCGGTGGAAAATGCCGCGTCGGCGGCCGATCCGGGCCTCTCCAGTTTTGTCGGTGAGGAGGTTGCCAAGAGCGATCGTCCCGAACTGACTTCGGCCAAGATCATCGTCTCCGGCGGCCGCGCCATGCAGAGCCGCGAGAATTTCGCCAAATATATCGAGCCGCTCGCCGACGAACTCGGCGCCGGCGTCGGCGCTTCGCGCGCCGCGGTCGATGCCGGATACGCGCCGAACGACTGGCAGGTCGGCCAGACCGGCAAGGTGGTGGCGCCGGAGCTTTATATCGCGATTGGCATTTCCGGGGCGATTCAGCACCTCGCCGGCATGAAGGATTCCAAGGTGATCGTTGCGATCAACAAGGATGAAGACGCACCGATCTTCCAGGTCGCCGATTACGGTCTGGTCGCGGATCTGTATCAGGCGGTTCCCGAACTGACCGAGGCGATCGGCAAGCTCGGAAAGTAACCACGATTGAAACGGCCGACTGGATAAAGCGTATTTTGGCCGGCATCCATGCAAGGGATGGAGCCGACGCGCGGTGCGCGTCGCTCCGGTGAGATGACAAGATGGCGGTTATGATCAAAAAGGTCGGCGTGATCGGTTCGGGCCAGATGGGCAATGGCATCGCTCATGTGGCAGCACTTGCCGGGTTCGACGTGGTGCTCAACGACGTGTCCGCCGAGCGCCTGAAATCGGGGATGGCGACCATCAACGGCAATCTGTCGCGCCAGGTCGCCAAGAAAATCATCACCGAAGACGGGCGCAAGCAGGCGTTGGCCCGGATCGTTTCCACCGAGACGATGGATGAGCTCGCCGACTGCGATCTGGTGATCGAGAGCGCGGTCGAGAAGGAAGAGGTCAAGCGCAAGATTTTCCACGATGTCTGCGCGGTGCTGAAGCCCGACGCCATCGTTGCCTCCAACACCTCGTCGATTTCGATCACCCGGCTTGCCGCCTCCACCGACCGCCCCGAGCGCTTTATCGGCATTCATTTCATGAATCCGGTACCGCTGATGGAACTGGTCGAGCTGATCCGCGGCATCGCCACCGACGATGCGACCTTCGATGCGGCAAAGGAATTCGTCACCCGGCTCGGCAAGCAGATCGCCGTTTCGGAGGATTTTCCGGCCTTCATCGTCAACCGTATTCTGCTGCCGATGATCAACGAGGCGATCTATACGCTGTATGAAGGGGTCGGAAACGTCGAGGCGATCGATGCCGCGATGAAGCTCGGCGCGCACCATCCGATGGGGCCGCTCGAACTGGCCGATTTCATCGGCCTCGATACCTGCCTGTCGATCATGCAGGTGCTGCACGAAGGTCTGGCGGACTCGAAATACCGGCCATGTCCGCTGCTGGTCAAATATGTCGAGGCCGGCTGGCTCGGCCGCAAGACCCAGCGCGGCTTCTACGACTATCGCGGCGAGAAGCCGGTCCCGACGCGCTGATTTTTCCGTTCTGGCGGCGAGGCGTGGATACCGTTCATGCGCGGCGAGAGCGTGGGCATGACGGTCATCGGACGTATTGCGCTTCGCCGTGGCCGAACGACCAGTTTTCCGGAAGCACCTCGACGAGATTGATGAAGATATCTTCCGCGCGCAGTCCGGGACTCTCGGTCAATCGCTCGACGATGCGCCGATACAGTTTTTGCTTTTGCGCTACGGTGCGCGTGTTGCTGACGGTGATCTGAATGATGACCAGGTCGTCGCTGCGCTGGATGCCGAGATAGTCGGCGCCATAGACGAAATCGTCCTGGTCATGTTCGGTGACCGTCATGAAGCGGTCGCCTTCGGGGACATTGAAGGTCTCGCGCATCGCCTGATAGAGGTTTTCGAGAATGGCCTTGCGATAGGCGGCGGGCTTGCCCCGCCTGAGTGAAACCCTGGTCAATGGCATGATGTTCTCCTGTGTGGCGATGGTGCCGACCCAACCTAGGAGCTTCTTGATCATTTGAAAACGATATGAGATGCTATTTCAATGATTTCATATTTAAATGAGTGGCCATGAAAGCGCTCGATGTCGAGGCGGTCCAGGCGTTTGTCCTGGTGGCTGATCTGAACAGCTTCACCCGCGCCGCGGAGGCGATGGACACCACGCAATCGGCGGTGAGCCTGAAGATCAAGCGCCTGGAAGACGGACTCGGCCGGCGGCTGCTGGAACGAACCCCGCGGATGGTTCGCCTTTCCCCGGAGGGTAGCGTCTTCCTCGCAGCCGCCCGCAACCTGGTCGCCGCGCATCAGTCGGCCGTTGGTGCCTTTGCGATCGAGCATCGCCGTCTGATCGTCGGCATCAGCCATCATATTGTCGGCACCGAGCTGGCGGCTTTGCTGAAGCGCATCAATGGCAACGATCCGGGACTGGTGATGGAACTGCACATCGACGCGTCGCGCGCGGTGCTTGAAGCCTTCGACGGCGGCGCGCTCGATGCAGCCATCGTGCTTGGGCACGACGCCCATCGCCGCGACGGCGATACATTGTTCGAAGAGCCATTCGGCTGGATGGCCGCACCCGATTTCCATCGCCGGCCGGGCGAACCGCTGCGTCTTGCGACCCAGGCCGAGCCTTGCAGCGTGCGCGCCATGGCCACCGGTGTTCTCGACGCCGCCGGCATACCCTGGACGGAAGTGTTCGTCGGCGGCGGGGTCGCAGCGATCGGTGCGGCGGTTTCCGCGGGTCTTGCGGTGGCGGCGCTGGCGCGCCGGGTAGCGCCGTCAGGTACCATCGATGTCGGGCGGCGGTTTGGTCTGCCGCCGCTGCCGTCGCGTGACGTCGTGCTGCACTCGAGGCTGTCGGACGCAAGAACACGTGGAGCGCTGCGCACCCTGGGCGCGGCTTTCGCGGCCACGGCGCCCTCACGCTGACCGCAAAGCGAATCGTTAATTCCTGCCGGATAGTCTGCCGGCGTTACCCAGGGAATTTGCGCATGGATATGAGTTTGGTCAGCGGCATTGTCGCCGCTCAGTCGGGCGGCATGCAGATGCAGGTCGCCGCCACGATCCTGAAATCGAATCTCGATGCGGAGAAATCCGCGGTCATGACCCTGTTGGGGGCGGGCGGGCAGAACGCCTCGTCGCTGGCCAATGTCGCCGCCGGCATCGGCGGCAATCTCGACGTCGCGGCCTAGAGTCCGGCCGCTGCCGGCTTGACGGCCGCAGTAATCAGCTTGACGGCGTCGTCGCTGTCCCATTCCGCCGGCCCGGCAATGGTGGCGATTTCACAGCCCTGACCGTCGACGAGAATCGAGGTCGGCATGCCCAGCGCCCGACCTATGCTCTTAAGATCCTGAAAAACCTTGGCTTTCTGATCATTATAATGGCCGAGTCGGATCAGATTGGCCTCTTTCAGGAAATTCTTCGCCTTGTCGGGGTCGCGGGTATCGATGTTGATCGCGACCACCGCGAAATCCGGCCCGCCCAGCTTGGTCTCGAGGTTCTCAAGCGCAGGCATCTCCTTGCGGCAAGGCACACACCAGGTCGCCCACAGGTTCACCAGCACCGTGCGTCCGCGCCAGTCCGAGAGCTTTTTGGGCTTGCCGTCGGCATCCTCGAAGGCGAGGTCCGGCAGCCGCAGGGGGGCTGTCGCCATGGTCAGCGCGGCAACCTCGCCATGCGCCAGCGGCGCGAGCTTGCGCGAAAGATCGACCGCCGCGGCGCAGGCCTTGTCGCCCGCTGCATTGCGCTTGAGGCCGCCAATCCCGTATATCCCGGCAACTCCGATCACCGCTCCGATCAGGACCGCGCCGATCACGAATGGAATCCGGCGCGAGGCGGACGGGCTGGGCGAAGGTTGTTCAGGCATATCGTTTGTCATCCTGTATCAGATACGGCTATGCAGAGCTTCGGTTGCACCGGCAAACGGCGCAGGGTGGCTGTTCGCGGTGTGACCAGGCGCGGCAACCCATGAGCCATCAGTCATGAACAACAGGTCATGAGCAACAAGTCATGAGCAATAAGATGTGGGGCGGCCGGTTCACCGAACGCCCCGATGCGATCATGGAGGAAATCAACGTCTCCATCGACGTCGATCGTTACCTCTATGCCCAGGACATCGCCGCGTCCAAGGCCCACGCTGCAATGCTTGCCGCGCAAGGCATTATTACCGCGAACGATGCGAAAAATATCGCCAGGGGTCTAGACACGATTTTGTCAGAGATCGGCAAGGGATCGTTCGATTTCAAGCGTACGCTGGAAGACATTCACATGAATGTCGAAAGCCGGCTCGGCGAGCTGATCGGGCCTGCCGCAGGCAGGCTGCACACCGCCCGTTCGCGCAACGATCAGGTGGCAACCGATTTCCGGCTGTATGTCCGCGACACCATCGACGAGACCGATGCCGCGCTCGCCGCGTTCCAGCACGCGCTGGTGACGCGGGCGCTGGAACATGCCGATACGGTAATGCCCGGCTTCACGCATCTGCAGACCGCGCAGCCGGTGACGTTCGGACACCATCTATTGGCCTATGTCGAGATGGCGGCGCGCGATCGCGGCCGTTTCGCCGATGCCCGCAAACGCTTGAACGAATCGCCTCTGGGTGCCGCGGCGCTGGCCGGCACCTCGTTCCCGATCGACCGCGACGCCACCGCAAAGGCGCTCGGCTTCGACCGGCCGATGGCCAATTCGCTCGACGCGGTTTCGGATCGCGACTTCGTGCTCGAAACCTTGTCGGCAGCGGCAATCGCCTCGGTACACCTGTCGCGCTTCGCCGAGGAAATCGTGATCTGGACCTCGCCGCTGGTGGGGCTGGTGCGGTTGAGCGACAAATTCACCACCGGCTCTTCGATCATGCCGCAGAAGCGCAATCCCGACGCCGCCGAACTGGTTCGCGCCAAGACCGGCCGCATGATCGGCGCGCTGACCGCCCTGTTGATCGTGATGAAGGGCCTTCCGCTGGCCTATCAAAAGGACATGCAGGAGGACAAGCAGGGTGCGATGGAAGCATTCGGCGCGCTTTCGCTTGCGGTCCGGGCGATGACCGGAATGGTCGCCGACATCGTGCCGGACGAGGCGCGGATGAAGGCTGCCGCCGGCGAAGGCTACGCCACCGCTACCGATCTTGCCGACTGGCTGGTGCGGACGCTGAAAATGCCGTTCCGCGATGCTCATCACGTCACCGGACGTATCGTCGCCAAGGCATCGAAGCAGGGCGTGGCGTTGCATTTGCTGCCGCTGCAGGACATGCAGGCGATTGAGCCGAGGATTACGGCGCAGGTGATGGCGGTGCTTTCGGTGGAAGCGTCGGTGAAAAGCCGTGCCAGCTATGGCGGAACCGCGCCGAAGAATGTCCGCGCGCAAGCCAGGAGCTGGCTCAAGCGACTGGAAAAAGAGCGAAAATTGGGCTGAGCCGCGATTTACGTCGCAATTTCCTCGATCTCCGGGTCTCGCCACGGCGAGGCAATCTTTGTATGGTGCCGCCGCTTTGGGGATATCGCCGTGAATCGCATTACTAGCCCGTTGTCATCGAGATGGACCGTCGTCGTGCTGGCCGCCGCTGCGCTGGCGCTGGGCGGCTGCGGGCGCAAGGGCCCGCTCGAGCTGCCGCCGTCCGCATCGCCGGAGGCCGTCGCCGCGGCGCAAGCCAATGCCGACCACGAGCCGGCAGCAAGGCCGAGCCTGTTCGATCCGTCCCCCGAGGCGGCGCCGACCGCCCCTAAAGGCGCCAAGAAACCATTCCTTCTCGACCCGCTTCTGGGTAATTGAGCCGGTGCGGTGGATTTGACATTCGCTACAGTTTTTCCGCGTAAGAGCTGGAAGGCTTTTGATTGAATCGGTCTGCCGGTGGGCTGACTTCACCTCTCCCCGCCGGGGAGAGGTCGATTTGCGAAGCAAATCGGGCGAGGGGGTTTTGGACAAACGAGAGACCGTAACCCCTCACCCCGACCCTCTCCCTATCGGAGAGGGAGCGCGCTTCCGTTGCCTTTGCGTATCAAGCCAATCTCATCATGCGTTAGAGCTGGAACACCGGCCATGAATCACTTCGACTATCGCAACGGCGTGCTTCACGCCGAGGCGGTGAATCTGATCGATCTGGCGGATGCGGTCGGCACGCCGTTCTATTGCTATTCGACCGCGACGCTGGAGCGCCATTACCGGGTGTTCAGCGAAGCCTTCGCCGGCGAGAAGGCGGTGGTCTGTTATGCCATGAAGGCCAATTCCAACCAGTCGGTGCTGCGCACGCTGGCGAAACTCGGCGCCGGCGCCGACGTGGTTTCGGGCGGCGAATTGAAGCGTGCGCTGGCCGCCGGCATTCCGCCGCACAAGATCCTGTTCTCCGGCGTCGGCAAGACCGAAGCCGAACTGCGCGCGGCGCTGGCTGCGGATATTCTCTGCATCAACGTCGAATCGGAGCCGGAACTCGAATTGCTCTCGCGGCTTGCCGCCGAGACCGGCAAGACGGCGCGGATCTCGGTCCGGGTCAATCCCGATGTCGACGCCGGTACCCATGCCAAGATCGCCACCGGCAAATCCGAGAACAAGTTCGGCGTTCCTCTTCCCCGGGCGCGCGCGGTTTATGCCCGCGCGGCACAACTGCCGGGGATCGAGGTGACCGGGACCGACATGCATATCGGCAGCCAGATCACCGACCTGAGCCGGATGGAGACCGCGTTCCGCATTCTGGCGGAATTCGTCCAGACGCTGCGCGCCGACGGCCACACCATTTCGCATATCGATTTCGGCGGCGGCCTCGGCATTCCCTATTACATGGATCGCGCAGCGCCTCCGGCGCCCGATGTCTATGCCGCCATGGTCAAGCGCGTGACGCATAACCTCGGTTGTACGCTGATGTTCGAACCGGGGCGGATGATCGTCGGCAATGCCGGAATCCTCGTCACCCGCGTGATCTATGTGAAGCCCGGCGCTGCGAAGAACTTTGTCATCATCGACGCGGCGATGAACGACCTGATCCGCCCCACTTTGTACGAGGCGCACCACGACATCCTGCCGCTCCGTCAGGCCGCCAACGGCGCGCCTACGATCGTCGCCGACGTGGTCGGGCCGGTCTGCGAAACCGGCGATTATCTCGCGCTCGACCGCAAGCTCGCCGAGCCCAAATCCGACGACCTCTTGGCGGTGATGACTGCCGGCGCGTACGGCGCGGTGCAATCCGGCACCTACAACACCCGCGCATTGGTGCCGGAAGTGCTGGTCAAGGACGATCAGTATGCGGTGGTGCGCCCTCGCATCGAGGTCGATCAACTGATCGCAATGGACAGACAAGCGCCGTGGTTGTGAGCGATCGCCTGAATTGTCGCCGTAATTGACCACCATGCGCTGGAACACCGGTCGCCGGCTGGCGGTCACGCCTTCGTGTTATGCGCCTTTGACGGTGTAGGTTACCGCTCCGGAACGGGTGCCTCATTGCCGCCGTTGTGCTAGGGTGCTGTTTCGGAAACCCGGAGAGTTTGTTGAACGGCGCCACTCCCGACCCGTTAGAGCCAGCGCGCGACGCTGATGCCGTTTCACGGCTGCAGCTGATGCGGGCCTTGCAACGGGCCAGATATGCGATCGCGTGGGAGCGATGCTGGCCGCATCTGGCCCGGCTATTGACCGTCGCC
>JAJYAH010000304.1 GCA_021779635.1 Pseudomonadota bacterium
TTCAGGGCTCTCAAGCCCCAAATCCCTGCAATCTCAAATGCCTCCGAATCCGGAAAACAGAATCCCGCTCAATCGCTTAGAGGCTTATTCACGGACGACTTTTTACGGGTGTTCTTGACGCGCGCCGATATCTACCCTGCATCAGCTGCCGGTGCAGGCTTTCGCATCAAGCGCCCTGGACTGGCGCAGGCCATTCAATCATCGATCGCGTCTTGGTCGCGGCATCGTAAACCTGCACCTGAAGCATCTGGTACTGATTCTTCAAAGCCATGCCCGCCTCTTCGGCGGCCTCGACCGTATCATGGTGCGACTTGAAGTGACCATCCACCACCAGCGAGTAGCCCTCGGTCGGCGCTTTGTCGGCGCGAATAATTTTACGCGGCTGCTGTTCTTCGGCTTCGATTTTCGGCTTCTTCATTCCTGGCTCCTGCATCATGATCCGATTAGACCGGATCACGATCTCGTCTGTCTGATTTAAGCATGATCTTCCGAAAAACCAGTTCTGATTCTTCCGGATTATGCTGCGGTTGCGCCTTGCTTTACACTGAACGCGCAAAAAAGGCAGGAAAGATTGGCCACCGCGGCTAACATGCCGCTCGAAGGTGGTGGGATTGAGATCGGCGCTTGTTGCACAAATGTCTGGCCAAACATCGATCCGCGCGCATAAGAGGGATATCATGGCCAGAACCGGGCAAAAGGGCGAGGTTCCCAACAAGCACGACGGCAAATCGAAGAAGCCGCCGCCGACGGCGATCGAGGACGACGATATCGAGGATGGCGACATTGCCACGCCCAAGCGTGATCGCAGCGGCAACGACGACGAGCCGCTCTAGCGACTTTCACGCTCGATCGGCCCGATGTCGCCGCGGGAAGCTGCCGCCCGCTGGGTGGAGCGCTTTCGAACCGCGGCCTTGTCTGTCGATTTCGATCTGTCTCCGCTTCCCGCTCCCGGCGCCGATCGCGAGGGCTGCCATGCAGCGGCATTCATGGACAAATAACCGGCCTGGCCGATAATTTCGACAATCGGGCCTTGCCGGGCCGTGAGAATGAAACGGGGTCTGCATCGGAAATGGTCGACGTTTTGGCTGCACCGCAACAAGCAAAAACCGACGGCTCGCTACGCACCCTTGCCGCGATTTCGACCGCCCATTGGGTCAGTCATTTCCATATGTTCGTGCTGGCGATGCTGTTCCCCTTTCTGAAGAACCAGCTCGGCGTCGGCTACATCGAGCTTGGCTTTGCCCTTACCGTCTTTGCCGTCATATCCGGCCTGACCCAGGCGCCGATGGGCTATCTCGCCGATCATGTCGGCGCCCGCAAAGTCCTGCTGATGGGCCTCACGCTGGGCGGCTTTGCGCTGATCATGCTCGGTCTGCATCTGAGCTATTCCTGGCTGATCGCCAGCGCCGTGCTGCTCGGGCTCGCCAACAGCGTCTACCATCCGGCCGACTATGCGATCCTTTCGGCTCACATGGACGAGGCGCGCATGGGACGCGCATTTTCGATCCACACCTTTGCCGGCTTCCTCGGCGGCGCGGTCGCGCCTGCCATTGTGGCCGCGCTGGTGGGGACGATTGGAGGTCATGGCGCCCTGATCGTGACCGGCGCGGTCGGTCCACTGGTGGCACTGCTGCTGATCGTGGTCGGCATTCCCGATGCAAGCGCGGCGGATCGCCGGATCGCCGGCGTATCAGCCCCTCAGCAAAACATCATCACGCCCACGCTCATCGTGCTGACGATTTTCTTCATGCTGCTTAGTCTGTCCAGCGCCGGAATCGGCAATTTCGGCGTAGTGGCGCTGATGAGCGGCTATGGCGCATCATTCTCGTCAGCCAATATCGCGCTGACCGCGTTCCTCGGCGCCAGCGCGATCGGCGTGTTGGCGGGCGGCTTTCTCGCCGACCATACCCAGCGTCACGGCCAGGTCGCCGCCGCCTGTTTTGCGCTCAATGCCGCCGTCGTGTTTATCATCGCGACGATCACGCTGCCGTCGCTGCTGTTGACGACGGCGATGGCGGCGGCGGGATTTCTCGGCGGCGTCATTGCCCCGTCGCGCGACATGCTGGTGCGCAACGCCGCGCCGGCCGGTGCGGCCGGCCGGGCCTTCGGCATCGTCTCCACCGGCTTCAACCTCGGCGGCATTGTCAGCCCGCTGCTGTTCGGCTGGATCATGGACCAGAATTTGCCGCATTGGGTGTTCGGCGCATCGGTGGTGTTCATGGTCCTGACGGTCCTGCTCGCACTGGTCACCGACCGCAACCCGCAGGAAAGCCCCAAAGGAACCGACGCAAGGCTGATGCATTCCTGAGCGTCACCCGCGGCAGTTGACAGCATCGGGAGACCACCCATGATGCGGCAACAAAACTCACTTCGGCAAAAACTTACCTCGGGATGAAACGCCATGATCAACAACCCGGACCTCGTGATTCGCGGCGGCAGCGTCGCCGACGGACTCGGCGGCGAACTGTATGATGCGGACGTCGCCATCACCGATGGCCGCATCGTCGAAGTCGGCCGCGTCGCGGGCAAAGGCAAGGAAGAGATCGATGCGCGCGGCAAACTGGTGGCGCCCGGTTTTGTCGACCTTCACACCCATTATGACGGTCAGGTCACCTGGAGCCAGGATATTACGCCCTCGTCGCAGAATGGCGTCACCACCGCCGTGATGGGCAATTGCGGCGTCGGCTTCGCACCTTGTCGGCCGTCCGATCATCAACGGCTGATCCAATTGATGGAAGGCGTCGAGGATATTCCCGAACCGGTTCTGAGCGCCGGTTTGCCCTGGGCCTGGGAAAGCTTCCCGGACTATATGGACTGGTTGTCGCAGCGCGCCTTCGACATGGACATCGGCGCTCAATTGCCGCACGCCGCATTGCGCGTCTACGTGATGGGCGAGCGCGGCGCGCGCCGCGATCCTGCCACCGCGGAGGATAACAGCGCCATGGCTGTGCTGGCCGGAGAAGCCGTGCGGGCCGGCGCGCTCGGATTCTCGACCTCGCGCACCCTCAACCACCGTACCTCCACCGGAGATTTCACGCCGACCCTGAAGGCCGGCGAGGACGAATTGACGGCGATCGCCGGCGCGATGCACCGGGTCGGCCGCAGCGTGCTGCAATTCGTACTCGATCAGAGCAGCATCGACGAAGACCTGCCGATGATGCTGCGGGTCGCCGAGAAGACGCGCTGTCCAATCTCGTTTTCCGTCGCGCAGGCGGATAAGGCGCCGCGGCGCTGGCGCCAGACCCTGGACAGCATCAACGAGGCTTCCGCCCGCGGCCTGTCGATCACGGCACAGATCGCCGCACGCCCGGTGGGGCTGTTGCTGGGACTGGAACTGTCGCGCAACCCTTTCCAGACCCATCCGAGCTACAAGGCGATCGCGAAGCTGCCGCTGGCCGAGCGCTTGCTGCGCCTGCGTCAACCCGAGATGCGCGCGGCCATCCTGGGCGAGACCGCGACCGCGACCGACGATCCGCTGTTCTTCCGCCCGAACTACGACAAGATGTACCTGCTCGGCGACCCGCCCGATTACGAACAGCCTCCCGAAAATGCGCTGGGCCCGCAGGCACGCCGCCAGGGACGGCGACCGGAAGAACTGGCCTATGACGCGATGCTCTCGGATGACGGCCGCGGCATGCTGTATGTGCCGTTCCTGAATTACGCCGACGGCAATCTCGATGCCGTGCATGAGATGCTGCGTGACCCGCATTCCGTTCCGGGATTAAGCGACGGCGGGGCCCATTGCGGCATCATCTGCGATGCGAGCTTCCCGACCTATCTCTTGACGCACTGGACCCGCGACCGCAGCCGCGGCGAAAAGCTGTCGATCCCCTTTGTGGTGGCGGCGCAGTCGCGCAAGACGGCATTGTCGGTCGGTCTCCGCGATCGCGGCGTCATCGCCCCGGGTTACAAGGCCGACCTCAACGTCATCGACTACGACAAGCTTCACCTGCATCCGCCGAAGGTGCACTACGACCTTCCGGTCGGTGGCCGGCGTTTGCTGCAACAGGTCGATGGCTATGACGCCACCATCGTCTCGGGCGTGGTGACGCAACGCCAGGGTACTGCCACCGGAGCGCGTCCCGGCCGGCTGGTGCGCGGCGCCCAGGGCAGCCTGCATTAGCTTGTTAAACGCTTGCGCCTAAACATACTCGGTGTCGTCCCGGCCTTGAGCCGGGACGACGACAGAATATTTTCACACTGCCGATTTTGTCAGGCGAACTTCGGTTGCGGGACCCGGCGCATCAAACGTGCGCGTTCGGTATTGGGCCGCAGCAGCAGCAGGCCGAGCAGCCCGGACACGACGAGAATGATGGCGTTGATGGTGAAGCCGGTCATGTAGCCATCGAGCGGCGCCGCCGCGCGCTGAATCACGCTGCCCATCACCGATGGTGCGATAATTCCCGCGAGCGTGTAGATCGCGCCATAGATCGCGATCACGGCGCCGCGCTGGGACACCGGCGTGAACTCCCCGATCATCGGCGCGCAAACCACATAGATCGATCCGCAAAGCCCGGAGCCGATGACGAGAAGCGTGATCATCAATCCGCCGACGCCGACATACGGGATGGTGGCAAGGATTAGTCCCCCGATGATCAGCGGGACCGCGCCCAGCACGCCGCGCGCTTCACGCGTGCTCACGCCACGCGCCACCAACACCTGCGAAATCCAGCCGGTGAGCAGCACGACGACAGCGCCAAAGGCCCATGGCAGGATCGAAATCCAGCCTGCGTCCTGTTGCGAGAAGCCCAAGCCTTTCACAATGAAAGGCGTGAACCATGTGAGACCAAGCGACAGCGCCCAATAGGCGCCAAACGTCGCCACGCAGCAGCCGATAAAAGTGCGCGAGGTCAGAAGCTGGAAGTAGGGAATCCGGGGTTCAGTCGCGCCCATCGCGACGGTTTGAACCAGCGGCCCTTCTCTGCCCAGGATCAGCCACGCCACGACCCACATCAGGCCGACGACGCCAAGGGCGCCAAACGCATAGTGCCAGCTATGTTGGACAATCACCCAGTTCAGCGCCGGTACTGCCAGGATCACGCCGAATGCCGATCCCTGCGACAGGATCGCGGTCGGCAGGGTCCGCTTCTGGTCGGGAAACCATTTGTAGATCGCGTGAACCGCCACCGCGCCGGCCGGTCCCTCGCCGGCGCCAAGGATAATGCGACAAATCAGCAGCGTGCTGAAGCCGATCGTGCCCACCATCGGAAACTGCGCCAGCGCCCATATCGCCGCCAGCACCAACAGGACCCAGCGCGTCTCGACGCGATTGACAATGAACCCGACCACAATCGCTGCGATCGCATAGAGGAAGAAGAACGAGGAGCCGAGGAACCCGAACTGCTCCGGCTGGAGCTTCAGGTCGGTCATGATCGGCACGCCGGCGAGGCCGACCACGATCTTGTCGGCGAAATTCACCAGCATGAAGAGAAACAGGAGAAACGTGATTTTCCAGGCGCCTTTGGGCGTCGGTTGTGTCGTCATGATCGCTCCCCATGATCGTTTTCTCGGCCGTTGACCGGCCTGATCCAATGCTACCCATTGGGCCACCGGCAATGCAACCGGCCATTTTTGAACGGACCGCGTGCACTGCAACTCGACATCCGTCTGACGCGATGCCGTCCGACGCTGTATCGCTGACAGGCCGCAACCGGATCACGATCGCGTCCCCGATCCGATTGAGACGGTGATCTCCAGGCTTCGCCCTGATATGTTGTGCAACAACCCAAAGGGCCTTCGGACATGACCAGTTCCAGCCATCGCGATACGGAATCCGCCGGCGCGTTTGCTTCGCTTGCAATACCTCGGTACGACGTGGCTTCGGCGACAGCGCGGGACGCAGCGATGTTCCAGCCGCGGTTCGCTCTGAAATACCACCAGAAACGGTTGCGAGGCATCGCTTACGCCTGACATGGCAACCAGCAACCAGATCGTGCTCAGCGTTCGGAACCTGACCAAGACCTATCGCTCCGGCGGCGAGCAGGTCGTGGTGCTTCGCGGGGTCAACCTGAGCGTCGCGGCAGGCGAACGCGTCGCGCTATCGGGAGAATCCGGCAGCGGCAAAAGCACCTTGCTGCATTTGATCGCCGGGCTGGATCGGGCTGATGGTGGGGACATCACGCTCGCCGACGCGCCGGTCTCCGACCTGTCCGATGCCGGCCGGGCGGCATTGCGGCGCGATCGGCTGGGCCTGGTGTTCCAGCAATTCAACCTGATCCCGAGCCTCAATGTCGAAGACAACCTCGTATTCCAGTCCCGCATCGCCGGCCGTCACGATGCGGCCTGGCATGCCGAACTGGTGGAGCGGCTCGGGCTCGGCGGCCTGCTGAACCGCTATCCCGAACAGCTGTCGGGCGGCCAGCAGCAGCGGGTCGCGATCGGCCGCGCTCTGGCGGTGAAGCCGCTGCTCCTTCTCGCCGACGAGCCGACCGGAAATCTCGATGAGGCGACGGCGGATGAGGTTCTGGCGTTGACGCGCGACCTCGTCGCGCGAAGCGGCTGCGGCTTCCTGATGGTGACCCACAGCGCCCGTCTGGCGGCCACGCTCGACCGCCAGATCAATCTCCATGCGGGGTTGATCGCATGACCCGGATCATCTGGATTCTCGCTGTTCTATCGAGCCATTGGCGGCGGCATCCGATGCAATTGGCAACATTGCTGATCGGACTGATCTCCGCGACCGCGTTGTGGAGCGGCGTGCAGGCATTGAACCAGCAGGCTCGCAGCAGCTATGACCGCGCGGCGGCAACTTTCGGCGGCGCGAGAACGCCTGCTTTGGTCAACCGCAACGGCGCGACCTTCCCGCAGCAGCTCTTTGTCGACCTGCGCCGCGCCGGCTGGCCGGTGTCCCCCGTTCTCGAAGGCCGCGTTCAGATCGGCGGACGGTCATTCCGGTTATTGGGAATCGAACCGGTAACGCTGCCCGCCGAAGTAGGCAATGCGCCCGCGATCGGAAAGGCCAACCTGCAATCGTTCCTTGCGCCGCCGGGAGAAACGCTGGTCGCGCCCGAGGTGCTTGCCGATCTCAAGCTGCTGGAAGGCGCGTCGCCGCAAGCAAGCGGCGGCGCCTTGCTGCCGCCGCTGCGCGTCCAGGCGCAGCTCGTGCCGGGTGTGCTGGTGGTCGATATCGGGACGGCGCAGCAGCTCCTGAACAAGCCGGATCAGATTTCCCGGCTCTTGATCGGCAACACCAAGGGCAAGCGCGCACCGCTCGAAAATGTCGTCGGCGACCAGCTTCGGCTGGTCGAACCGAATGCGGAGAGCGATCTTGAACGCCTCACCGACAGCTTTCACCTCAACCTGACGGCGTTCGGCCTGTTGTCCTTTGTCGTCGGGCTGTTCATCGTCAATTCGGCGATTGGCCTCGCCTTCGAGCAACGCCTGCCGATGCTGCGGACCCTGCGCGCCTGCGGCGTATCGGCGCGCATGCTGAACACTGTGTTGGTGATCGAACTGGTATCGCTGGCGCTGATCGCCGGAGTCGTGGGCCTGGTCTGCGGTTACCTGATTGCAGCCTCCCTGCTGCCCGACGTCGCGGCATCCCTGCGCGGGCTCTATGGCGCGCAAATTCCCGGCCAGTTGACGCTCCGGCCGGAATGGTGGGTCGCCGGACTTGCGATCAGCGTGCTTGGCGCGCTGGCGGCGGCCGCCGCAAGCCTGGCGAAGGCGGTCCGGCTTTCCGTGCTGGCAGCCGCGCAGCCTTATGCCTGGCAACAGGCGCAGCACCGATGGTTGATTCTGCAGGGCCTGCTTGCACTCGCCGTGTTTGCTGCCGCCGGCTGCCTTCTGTGGTTCGGCGATTCGCTCGTCTCGGGCTTTGCCGTGCTTGCGGCCTTGCTGCTTGGCGCGGCGCTGGCGCTGCCCGCGATCCTTGAATGGGTGCTTTTC
>JAJYAH010000305.1 GCA_021779635.1 Pseudomonadota bacterium
GTCGAAAAAACGAAGTGCAGGCGTTTCTTGCCTCCGACCCGATCGCCTATCTCTGGCTGAAAGACAGCGCCTACCGGGAAGTCGCTTCCAATCTGGACGGCGACTACAAGGACAAGACCTGCTGCAATCGTCGGATTGCGCGGCAGCCTGGTGCGCGAGGAGCCGCTGGTCGCCCGCGCGGTTACCCAGGCGTTGCTCGATGCAGCGATGTTTTCCGCGCAGAACCCGGAGCTGGCCGCTGCGTCGTTCCAGCCCTATGCGCCGAAGTCCGCCAGTCTGGAGGACCTGCAGGCGATGGTCCGGTACCACACCCACCGTCATCACCCGGTCGGCGCCGTGCCCAAGCAGGAACTTAAGGCCTATGCGGACGATCTGAAGCTTGTATCCGTGTTCAAGCCAGGTACCGATGCGGCGGTGAATTCGTCGCCTTGCTCGGTCCTTCCGGATGCGGGAAATCGACCTTGCTGCGCCTGGTCGCAGGACTGGAACCGCCGCGGTCGGGTACGCTACGCGAAAACGGCGATCCGATCACGCGGCCGTTTCCGTCGCGGGTGGTGGTGTTCCAGGATCCGACCCTGTTTCCGTGGCGAACCGTCTGGAACAATGTCGCGCTCGGTCTGGAAGCCCAGGGCATCCTCAAGAACCAGCGTCACCGCGTCGATGCGGCGATCGATCTGGTCGGCCTCTCGGCATTTCGCAACGCCTATCCGCATCAGCTTTCGGGCGGCATGGCGCAGCGGGTCGCACTGGCGCGGGCGCTGGTCAACGACCCCAGGATACTGATCCTCGACGAGCCTCTCGGCAAGCTCGATTCACTGACGCGCATCACCATGCAGGCCGAAATCGCCTCACTTTGGCAGCAAAGCGGTTTCACCACGCTGATGGTGACCCATGATGTGGAGGAGGCGGTGTTCCTGGCCAATCGTGTTCAGCGACCGGCCCGCGCGCATCAAGGCCGATATTGCGGTTGATCGTCCCTACCCGCGGCACCGGGGCGATGCCAAACTGGCGGAGCTGCGCCGGAACATTCTGGAGCTACTCGGATTGGACGCGACGTGGTAAGTGCGAAGGGCGGTTCGTTACGCGAAGAGCTTTCGATGGATGCAACGCCGACCATCTTCGACACGGCCCATTTGCTCGCCGCCGGGTTTGCCGCTGGCGCTGCCGGGCATGATCGCGACGCGAGCTTTCCGTTCGAGAACTTCGATCGGTTGTCCGAAGCAGGCTTGCTGGCGCTCACCGTGCCGACGGCTTTCGGCGGCCTCGGCGCCGGTGCGCGCGATGCGGTCCGCATTGTCGGCATTTTCGGAAAAGCCGATCCATCGACCGCATTGGTGCTGTCGATGCATTACATCCAGCATCTGTTGATGGCGCGCAGCACGTACTGGCCGGGCCGTCTTGTCCGCAAGCTCGCCCGCGAGACGGTTGAAGGCGTGGCGCTGATCAACGCGCTGCGGGTCGAGCCCGATCTGGGCTCGCCGTCGCGCGGCGGCCTGCCGGCGACGATCGCGCGCAAGACCGAGACCGGATGGCGGCTCAGTGGCCGCAAGATCTATTCGACCGGCGCGCCGATTCTGAAATGGTACACGGTATGGGCAAAGACCGATGAGCCGGACGTGCGGGTCGGCCAGTTTCTGGTGCCTGCGGGATTGCCGGGCACGCGCATCGTCGAGACCTGGGATCATCTCGGGCTGCGCGCCAGCGGCAGCCATGACGTCGTGTTCGACGACGTGGTGTTCCCGCTCGACCATGAAATCGATGTCCGCAAGCCGGAGGAATGGCTGGTCCCGGATTTCACCCAGGCCGCGGCCCATGCGGTCTTTATCGCGGCGATCTACGACGGTGTCGCCCGCGCCGCCCGCGACTGGCTGATCGGGTTTTTGAAAACGCGGGTGCCGTCCAACCTCGGCGCATCGCTCGCCACGCTGCCGCGGTCGCAGGATGTCGTTGGCGGCATCGAAACGCGTCTCGCCGTCAACGCCCGTCTGATCGACAGCTTTGCCGCCGATTACGACAATGGCGTTTTGCTGAGCCCGTCCGAATCCAACACCATCAAGCTGACCGTCACCAATAACGCCGTTGCGGCGGTCGAGGACGCGTTGTCGCTGGCAGGCAACCACGGCCTGACACGTGCCAATCCGCTCGAACGGCATTATCGTGACGTGCTATGCGGACGTGTCCATACGCCCCAGGATGACTCGACGCGGGTGAGCGCCGGGCGGCTGGCGCTCGGCATCTGAACGTTATGGGATTAATTGGACTGGAGCTGCCAATGTCAGTGGAATTCATCGGGTTCATTACCAACAACAATTCGTCCGAGACCATCGTGCGGACCGGGCCCGTCATCGACCGTCCCTACCTCGAGACGGTGGCGAAGGCCCACGAGGTCGCCGGCTTCGATCGCGCGCTGCTGGCCTTTCATTCCACGACGCCGGACTGCCAGCAGATCGCCCAGCACGTGCTTGGCATCACCGACCGGCTCAAGGTCCTGATCGCGCAGCGGCCGGGCTTCACCGCGCCGACCCTGATCGCCCGCCAGCTTGCGACCATTGATCAGCTTTCCGGCGGCCGGGTGGCGCTGCATGTCATCACCGGCGGCAATGCCGCCGAGCTGAGGCAGGACGGCAACACCATCGATGACAAGGACGAGCGTTACGCCCGCACCGACGAGTTTCTCGATGTCGTCCGGGCCGAATGGACCAGCGAGAAGCCGTTTTCCTATAACGGCAAATACTACAGGGTTGAGAACGGCTTTTCGCAGGTGAAACCCTATCGCAGCACGGGCATTCCGATCTTTGTCGGCGGCGCGTCCGATGCTGCGATCGAGGTGGCTGGCAAGCATGCCGATACATTTGCGCTGTGGGGCGAATCCTATGCGCAGGTGCGCGACGTGACCTCGCGGGTCCGCGCCGCCGCGGCGACGCATGGACGGCCCACGCCGCGCTTCAGCCTGTCGATCCGTCCCATCCTCGCCGACACTGAGGAAAAGGCATGGGCAAAGGCTGAGGAGATTCTGGCGCGCGCCACCGCGCTGCAGGACAAGACCGGTTACCGCAAGCCGGCTGACGGCCACGCGACCGCCGGCGCGCGGCGGTTGCTGGCGCTGGCCGAACAGGGCACCCGGATCGACAAGCGGCTGTGGACCGAAATCGCCAAGCTCACCGGCGCCAACAGCAACACCACCGCGCTGGTCGGAACACCCAAGCAGGTCGCCGAAGTGTTCGGCGACTATTACGATCTCGGCGTCAGCCATTTCCTGATCCGCGGCTTCGATCCCTTGATCGACGCCATCGAATATGGCCGCGAACTGATCCCGCTGACGCGCAAGCTGATCGCCGAACGCGACAGCTCCCGGGGAGTAGCCGCGGAGTGATGTGCCATCTCGTTGTTGCGGGCGCATTGCCGGGCGCGATCGCTTCCGCAATCGTCAAAACAAGGAAATTGAGCGTCCGTTCCGATTCAATCGCGACGGAGGCTCCGGGGTAGTGATTCCTTCTCCGCCGCCGCGCTTTGCGAGAAGGGCATTATTTCAAAGCTGACAACAAAGAAATTTTGTGGGATTGCTGTCAGGCTTCTTTCGTCCTCATATTGCCTTGAATTGAAGCGGGTTTCCGCTCAGGCGGCCGGGCGCGAATTGTGGCTGCAGATTTTTTAAGCATCGGGTCGGGGAAGTCGAATGTCGGATCTCGCGGTGAAAGTATCGGAGCCGATTGCACTGAAGGCGCGGTTGAACGAGGACTGGCTCGCGGTCGTGATCGGCCTGTTGGTGTTCGGGTCGGCCCTCGTCAGCATCACAGGAACCGACCTTTTGGGTTGGGCGGTGTCGACATCGGTTTATATCGACGCTGCGCGAGCGCTAAGCCCGTTTGCCAAAGCCTATGCCTGGCTTGGCGGCGGCGGCGCGCTGCTGGCGACCTATGCTGCGCTGCTCGTGGTGTTGAGCGCCGGCGTGGTCACGCTGGGAGCCGACGTCAAGAAATTCGCCGCCGCGTTCACGGCGGTCTTCGCCATTGCCTATGCGAGCTGGGTTTTCGGCAGCTACGCCTATGTCGCCGCGGTGACGCCGGCCGAGCAACAGAAATTCGGCATCGCCTGGTCGCTCAAATTGACCAATGAAGGCGGTTACATCGTCGCGCTTCTGGTTGGACTCATCATCGCCAACTTTCTTCCGAGGTTCGCCGAATGGTTGAAGGAAGCGATTCGGCCGGAACTCTATATCAAGATCGCGATCGTGATTCTCGGAGCAACCGTCGCCGTCACGGCGGCTGGCCGGCTCAACCTTGCATCGTCATTGCTGCTGCGCGGCGCAGCGGCGATCGTCGAGGCCTATCTGATCTACTGGGCGGTAATCTACTACATCTCGCGCAAATGGTTTGGCTTCAGCCGCGAATGGTCGGTGCCGCTCGCATCGGGCATCTCGATCTGCGGCGTGGCGGCGGCGATTGCCACCGGCGGAGCCATCAGGGCGCGGCCGGCGGTGCCGATCCTGGTGTCGTCGCTGGTGGTCGTGTTTGCGGTGGTTGAAGTGCTGATCCTGCCGTTTCTGGCCCAGACCTTTCTTTGGCAGGAGCCGCTGGTGGCCGGCGCCTGGATCGGGCTTGCGATCAAGACCGACGGCGCGGCGGTTGCCGGCGGCGGCATCACCGAGTCGCTGATCATGGCGAAAGCGGCCGCGGAAGGCATCCGGTATCAGCCGGGCTGGATTCTCGCGACCACGACGACGGTAAAGATCTTTATCGACATCTTCATCGGGATCTGGGCGTTCATTCTCGGCTACATCTGGACCAACTATATCGACAAGGGGCCGGACAAGGCCAGGCCTGCGGAGATCTGGCAGCGCTTCCCGAAATTCATCCTCGGCTTTATCTTCGTCTTTGCCGTCTCGCTCTGGCTCGCGGTCGGATCGACGCCGGGGATTGCGAAAGCGCTTCCCGCGGCGGCGGGCGAGGCCAACATCTTCCGGGTCATCTTCTTTATCCTGACGTTCTTTTCGATCGGCGTGCTCTCGGACTTCCGCAAGCTCTGGCAACAGGGCTTCGGCAAGCTTGCCGCGGTTTATTTCGTCAGCCTGTTCGGATTTGTGATCTGGGTCGGGCTCCTGATCTCCTGGCTGTTCTTCAGCGGCTTCAAGCCGCCGCTCGCCAGCTGATCGATTGAAAAGGAAAACCGATGCCGCAACCGGACCTCAAGGACGAAATCAACGCGGCGGCCGAGCCGCTGCTGCCGATCGAGAAAAAGCTGATCGGCTGGAGCCTCGGCCTCAGCATTGTGTTGTTGGTCATCCTGATTGCGATCAATCACTTTTTCCCGATCAAGCTTTGAGACGAGGCGTCGCGAACGCCGACCAGCGCGCTGCGTGACGGTTGGATGAAGGCGGGGCCTGTGTGCCCCGCCATTTACATCGCGTTCGTCGTCCTGACGCCAGCGGCTAAAAGCCCCGCGCTCCATTCGCAAATATCGGCTAGCCGGGTTCCGCTGCCCAATTTAAGATTAACGAATTGGCGCGACGTCGGTGCCGGGAAAAATGCGCCTCGGCGGAACGTCATTCTGCAATAAACCCATCGCCGCACAGCCGCTGAGCAGCGGTGTCATTGCTATTTTTGCCGAGCTCTCGACACCTCCCCGGAGCAGCACCATCATCATCGCTGAATCGAAACGATCCCGGGACCGCGCCGCGACCGGTCTTGCGGCGCTGGAAGGTTCGATCCTGCGCGAACTGCTCTGGTCTGCGGACGAAGCATTTGACCTGTGAGGCTGCCATGAACTCCGCCGTCCGCAACATCAATATCGATCGCGAGGTTTCCCCGGTCGATTTTCGCGGCGCGATGCGCCATCTGGCCGGCGGTGTCAGCGTGATCACGGTCGGGCGCGGCAAGGATATCACCGGCATGACCGTCACGTCGGTGTCGTCGTTTTCGGTGGACCCGCCGACACTGATCGTCAGCATCAACCGGGAAGCCTCGTCCTGGCCGCTGCTCAGGCGTCACGGGTTTTTCGGGGTCAACTTCCTCGCCGCCGACCAGCTCGACGTGGCCGAGCGGTTTGCCGGCAAGGATGGACTGAAGGGCGCGGACCGCTTTGCGGGCGCGCAGTGGACCACGCGCGTATCCGGCGTGCCGCTGCTGTTGGGCGCCTTGTCCGCGATCGACTGCAAGGCCGAGGACATCATCGAGCGGCACTCCCACGCCCTCGTGATCGGGCGCGTGCTGGACGTCCGGACTTCGCAGCGCACGGCGGCACTGGCCTATTGGCAGGGACGGTATGTTGCGATCGATCAGGACGAGGATGTGGCCAGGCTGGCGGAAGTCAGCCTGCCCGCCACGCGCGCTGCGCGCGGGACATGGCCTGACGGCCTTACGACGCGGCTCCTGAAGAGGTGGCCGTTTTCCAGCCTGGGGCCTCGGTCCTGATTTTGAGTCAGGGCCGGGGCTCTGGTCTTTTGTTTGACGCATCAAATAAAGGAGTAGAGCCTCGGTTCCGATTCAATCGGACTGGAAGAGGCTCTAACCGATGAAACGGATCTGGACCTGGATCTTTTACGGGATCGGTGCGCTCGCGATCGGTTATCTCGCGCTCTACGCCGATGCGGCATTCACCGGGCGCGACCTTGAGCTCGAAAACCCGATCCACATCTTCCGGAAGCCTGACGCACCGGACTATTCGTGAGGGTCGGCGTGGCCCGCTCACGCCGTCGCGGCGATGCGGTTATAGTCGCCGGCGCCGGCGGGGGTGATCGGCAATCCGCCGTCGGCATATTCGTTGAGCTTGTTGCGCAGCGTGCGGATCGAGATGCCGAGGATATTCGCGGCATGGGTGCGATTGCCGAGGCAATGTTTCAGCGTTTCCAGAATGAGATCGCGCTCGACGTCGGCCACCGTGCGCCCGACCAGCGCGCGGGTGACCTGTTCGGCGGCGAAGGTGGCGTGCGCCACCGCCGGTACGGTCTTGGCGAGGTCGAGGCGATCACCGTCGGGCGTCAGGATGGCGTCGACGCCGATCTCGTCGCCCTGCGCCATCAGCACCGAACGATGCATGGTGTTTTCCAGCTCGCGGACGTTGCCCTGCCAGCGGTTGGATGTCAGCACTCGCCTGGCTTCCGCCGAAATCGGCCGCAACGGCACGCCGTTGGCTTCGGCGTATTTCTTGGCGAAGTGCTGCGCCAGTTCGAGAATGTCCGCCGGGCGTTCGCGCAGCGGCGGTATTTTCAGGTTCACGACGTTGAGCCGGAACAATAGATCCTCGCGGAAGCTGCCGTCGCGCACGGCGTCGGCCAGATTCCGGTTCGAGGTCGCGATGATGCGGATATCGATCGGCACCGGCCTTGTGCCACCGACACGATCGATCACGCGCTCCTGGATGGCGCGCAGCAATTTGGATTGCAGGCGCACATCCATTTCGGAGATTTCATCCAGCAGCAGGGTGCCGCCGGTGGCTTCCTCGAATTTTCCGATGCGCCGGGCGACGGCGCCGGTGAACGCGCCCTTCTCGTGGCCGAACAATTCCGATTCCAGCAGATGCTCGGGGATCGCCGCGCAATTGATGCTGATGAAGGGCTTCCGGGCGCGGTTGGAGCGGGTGTGGACATAGCGCGCCAGCACCTCCTTGCCGGTACCGGATTCGCCAGTGATCATCACCGAGGCGTCGGAGCCTGCGACCTGCTGTGCCAGCTTGATGACCTTGGCCATCGCTTCGTCGCGGTAGACCATATCGCGGGAATCGTTGGCGACGGCGGCGAGCACCGCGGCGATCAATTCCGGGTCGGGCGGCAGCGGGATGTATTCCTTGGCACCGGCATGGATCGCGGCTACCGCGGCACGGGCGTCATTGGAGATGCCGCAGGCGACGATCGGCACG